>JBBJOK010000128.1:0-8076 GCA_037721545.1 Chitinophagaceae bacterium | reverse complement strand
CAAGATTGGCCACAACCACCACCTGTTTACCAATAATTTCTTCCGGTTTAAAATGCAGTGCAATTCCTGATACAACAATTCGCTTTTCAAAACTGAGATCAACTTCAAGCTTCAAAAGCTTATCAGTTTTTTCTACTTTTTCAGCAGAAACAATTGTTCCTACCCTAAGATCAAGCTTAGCAAAATCATCATATATTATTTCAGATTTGGCCCCCTCTAAATCTCCCCCTTTAGGGGAGACTTCCGAAGATGCTTTTGTTTCGTTTTTTTCTACCATCTTTTGTGAATTAATATTTTTATTTTCTAGTTTACCGCTTGCAGCTTGCAGCTTTTCTGCCTGCCTCTTCACCTCTTCATCCTCTATTTTCCTAAACAATAATTCAGGTGCCCTTAAACTGTAGCCAATACTTAAAAGCTTTGGCTTGCCTGCATTCTCCCACTCGAGCATCTTATCAACCACCTTCATCAAGCGGATCATTTTTTGAGCAGTTGAGGGGAGAAATGGATTAATAAAAATGCTAAGATTAGCTGTTAGCTGCAAACAAATATGTAACGTATTATCAATAGACTTTCTATCACTTGTAGTTGGTAATTCGTCACTGCTGACTTTCTTCCAGGGTTCTTTCTCCTGCAAATATTTATTACCTTTTCTGGCAAGGTCAATAACTTCAAACAATGCATCTCGAAATTTATATTGCTCCAGCAAATTTTCAATTTTCTGTTTTGTATTTAAAATTTCTTCGAAAACTTTATTGTCTGTAGCATCCAATGAATCTGCATGCAATGTTGGCACTTTTCCTTTACAAAGCTTGTGCATCAACACAAAAGTCCTGTTGACAAAATTTCCCAAAATGGCGACCAATTCATTATTCACAGAATCCTGAAAACCCCTCCAGGTAAACTCACTATCTTTTGTTTCGGGTGAAATGGCGGTTAAATAATACCGTAATGCATCAACAAGCATTCCTCCCCCATTTTCCTTTTTAACGAAATCATTTATATAATCTTCCATTTCTATGCTCCATCCACGGCTTGTGCTCATCTTATCTCCTTCAAGATTCATAAACTCATTACTTGGCACATTATCAGGTAAGATGTTCCCATGAAGTTTGAGCATCACAGGAAAAATAATGGAGTGAAAAACTATATTGTCTTTACCGATAAAGTGAATCAATTTTGTATCTGCACTATGCCAATATGGTTTCCAGTCTTTTTTATTATCTAAAGCCCATTGTTTTGTTGCACTGATATAGCCAATGGGTGCATCAAACCACACATAAAGTACTTTACCCCTTGCTTCATCCAATGGAACGCTAACACCCCAGTCCAAATCTCTTGTTACCGCCCGGGGCTGTAAACCAGCGTCCAACCAGCTTTTACACTGCCCTAAAACATTTGTCTTCCAATCTTTCTTGTGCTCATTCAATATCCATTGGCGTAACCAGGCTTCATGTTTATTTAAAGGCAGGTACCAATGTTTGGTTAATTTTTTTATTGGCGTTCTTCCACTTAATGTACTATGAGGATTAATCAGTTGATCAGGACTAAGTGTGGATCCACATTTCTCACATTGATCTCCATAAGCACTTTCGTTTGCGCAAATCGGACAAGTACCCATGATGTATCTATCTGCTAAAAATGTTTGGCTTTCTTCATCATAAAATTGTTCTGTTTCCTTTATTTCCAGTTCACCACTATCATTTAATGCTGAGAAAAATTCCTGTGCCGTTTCATGATGTAAAGGTTCTGTTGTACGGTGATAGATATCAAACGAAATATTCAGATCAGCCATGTTGCTTTTCAGCATTGCATGATATTTATCTACAATTTCACGGGGAGTCGTATTTTCTTTAATGGCCTGCATTGTAATTGCAGCACCATGTTCGTCACTCCCACTAACAAATAAAACATCACTCTTATGAGCTCGCAGGTAACGCACATAAATATCTGCCGGCAAGTATGCACCTGCTAAATGGCCAATATGCTTTGGGCCATTAGCATAAGGCAACGCAGAGGTGACAAGATATCTTTTAAAACTTTTCATGAGCAGCGGCAAAAATACCTTAATCAGTTCCATCTCCCAAAACCATACATTTTATATAACTTCATCTTAAAACTTAACCTCGTAAAATTTAAATAAACAAATGATTATTCCACAATATTTAAAAAAAGGAGATGCCATAGGATTAATTTGCCCTGCAGGCTTTATGCCATTGGAAAAGGTGCAGACAGCAATTGCCACTTTACAGCAATGGGGTTTTACAGTAACAACAGGAAAGACGGTGGGCAGTACCTCAAAAAATTACTTTTCAGGTACAGATGAAGTAAGATGTAAGGAGCTGCAGGATATGATGGATGATAAAAATTTAAAAGCCATTATGTGTGCAAGAGGCGGTTATGGTATGGGGCGAATTATTGAAGAGCTAAATTTTAAAAAAATTGAAAAAAATCCTAAATGGATCATAGGTTTTAGTGATATAACCATTTTACATTCTCATTTGTTTTCCCAATATAAAATTGCCTCGTTGCATGCCCCTATGGCAGCAGCGTTTAATGAGGAGGAATACAAAAATGAATATGTACAAAGCCTGTATCATGCTTTGGTAGGAACGAAAGCTTATTATAAATGTGAAGCACATAAATTTAATAAGCCTGGTTTAGCAGAAGGAAGATTAGTTGGCGGCAACCTTTCACTATTGGCCCATTTGGTTGGCACATCCTCTGATATCAATACAAAAAATAAAATTTTATTTATTGAAGATATAGGTGAGTATATCTATAATGTTGACAGGATGATGTACCAGCTAAAACGTAGCGGCAAGTTGAATAACCTTGCTGGCCTGGTGGTGGGGAAATTTTCTGATATGAAAGATACCGACCTGCCCTTTGGCCAAACTGCTGAAGAAGCTATCAGGGATGTGGTAAAGGAATATGATTATCCTGTATGCTTTAATTTTCCTGTAAGCCATGAAAAAGAAAATTACGCATTAAAGTTTGGTGTGAAGTATTTATTAAGTGTAGAACATGGTGTTGTAGCACTTTCTGAAAAGTAAAAATATTATTAATGCGGCTAATCATATTTTTTATATTCACTTTATTTTCTATTAGTACTAATGCGCAGTTGAAAGGTTATGTACCGGCTAAAGCTTTGATCGCAATTAAAAAGCAACGGCATTATGAATTCTACATTAGAACACCATTACGAATTACATATTTGCAGAACGGAATTCTTAACAACTCTAAAGGAATATTAACATCTATAACGAATGAAGGCATATATCTTTCTTCATTCAAAAAAAATGATACAGCATTAACTTACATCCCTGTTAATTCTATTTCTTCAATAACTACATTATTACGAAAAACTAGAAAAGAATCATTAATTGTAATGGGTGCTTCTTTGTTGATTGGAGGCAGCCTATTAATAATATCACACCAGAAAAATGTTGGAACTAATATATTGGAAATCCTTGGTATTATTACTGTTATTGTTGGTGCAGAAATTCCACCAATTATAATAGCCGGAACATATCTGGTGGAATATATTATTAGAAAATCTGTAAAGAGAGGCTGGCACTTTAAAATCCAATAACAATTACTGCAACAATGAATCAAGCTTTTGATGAAATAATTTATTATCATTCAAATTATTGTGTTTACCATTTTTAATGGTAATAAATTCATCGGTTGGCTTTAGAAAGTTTTTAAGTTTTTTTGTTACAGAATATGGAATGATTTCATCAGCATCACCATGAAAAATAGTTATTGGCACCGTTACTTCCTGTACAAATTCATTTACAGGCATTTTAAATTTTGACATTAGGGAGGTGGGATAAATTGGAGCATAATAACTAAACAATGCAGGAATGCTGTAATATGGTGTTTCCAGGATCAATCTACTACAATCCACATCTGCAGCTAATTTTGAGGCAATGCCAGTGCCAAATGATCTTCCATAAATTAGTATATTTTCGGCATTAAATTTTGTTTTGGCCAATTTGTAAACGAGTAAGGCCTGATCATACAATTTTTTTTCAGTAAGCACACCAGTAGTTTTTCCAAAGCCAGGATAATCCGGCATCCATACTTCATAACCAAACTTTGTAAAATTATCAGCAAACCTTGCATAGTGATTTATGTTTGTTTTATTGCCGTGAAAATATAATACTACACCTTTTCGCAAAGAATCTTTAGGAAGAAATTGGACAATATTTAAATTTTCATTCTTGTTTATAGAAATATCAACTTCATTAATAGGCACATTGAAATTGTAATTATAACCCGGGGGATGGGCTACAGGATGAAGTAAAATTTTATCCTGCAAATAATACAATGCAAACCCTATAACAATGTAAACAAGGAGGCCGATTTTAATCCAACGAAGTATATGTTTTCTTTTTTTATAAAGCATTGTATAACCTGATGTTGTAGCAGCGTCTTCTTCATTCATTTTTTAAAATATCCCTGATAAAATTATGATACTCCGGAAATGAAGGTAAATTATTATGCCTGCCGCCATGTATCCGAATAAGGGTTATTTTTCTGGGATTAAGCAATTGCAATTGCTCACTGTGTTTTATAGGAATCAACCAATCTTTAGTACCATGCAAAATGTAAGTGTGGCAATTTACTTTTCTTATCCACTTATCCGTTTGCAATTGAAACCTGAGTAAATATCTCATTGGTAAAATGGGCATAAACCTTTGCACTACTTTTCTAAAACTATAATAAGGCGCATCAAGGATTAGATAACGGGGAGAATTTTCGCTGGCAAGTTTTGTTGCAAATCCGCTGCCCAGGCTTCTTCCATACACTATCATATGGTTTTCATGATACTTCTGCATTAAAGTATCATACACAAATTGCATGTCATTAATCATTTCTTTCTCCCCTCTTTTACCTGTACTTTTTCCAAATCCCCGGTAATCCACCAATACAACATCATAATTGTATCTGTAAAAATCCCTTGCATATTTTGCCCACCCTTTTATGCTGCGGCTGTTGCCATGAAAATATAATATGAGGCCATGCGGATTTTTTACATGAAAATGAAGCCCGTTTATTCTAACCCCTTTTTCAACATCAAAAAACAATTCCTTAAAGGGAGCATCGTATTTATATAGAAAATTTTGTTTTAATTTTTCAGGGTTGAAAATAAATTTCTCCTGTATTACATACACAACGATTATTAAAATAGCATAACCTGCGATTATATATATTATAGTTGAAGACACGTTAGTTTGTAGTTAAAGATAAATTTTGATACCATTTAAAACTACAATCTATAAACTATTTTATCCGGATCTTTATTTAACCTGATAGTACAGGAGCAGATACATTTAAACAGTTTTGGAAAAAGTTTTTCAGAAATAAATCACCTAAGAAATAATAATAGCGCAATCATACTGTACTCGGATAATCTTGTAAAATATTTACATCAATTCATCAGGGTAAATACGCATAAGCTTAAGTTTGCTTACCGGCGCCACTATTAAAGGGAATTTCTCAACAGTAACATTGCTTTGCTCTAACCCAAAACCTCTTTCCTCACTAAGGCTTTTATCTTTTATCCAGAAATGCCATTTCATTATTAGCTTCTCAAAAAATGGCAACTCATTATCACGGGATAAAAACTTTTCCATCACTATAAACTGAAAATCGCCAACTACATTGTTTCGTTGTAAACTTTCATAGCGGCTTGTAATATTCACTTCCCTGTTAGAAACCATATTTTCCACTACATGCCGGAACATGAGATTAATATGGGGTTCCATTCTAAAACCTAAACGAAATTCCACCCGAACAACTTCATTTGGAATAATTACATCTACAGAATATTCTGAGGTAAAAGGATCATCCAATGTATCAACATGTACAAACCAATAAATATCCGCTCGTTTAGGCTTTCTATTTAAGATTGAATAAATAATCTTGTGTTCTATTTCTTTGGGGTTATCAGCGCTCGTTAAATACACCAGGTGTGTTGCATATTTAGCTATAGTATTATCATTGCTAAGTTCCTGCAACATCGGGAGATATTGTTCCAGTCTTACAAATTCAATATACCTGTTTTTGATCTTTCTGGCCCGATACCATAAATACATCATAGCAAACATAAATGCTGCTACTATTATGGTAATGTAACCGCCATGCGTAAATTTTAATAACAATGCTATAAGGAAAGCAACCTCGATAAACGTGTATACAATTAAAAAAAGGTATATCAACCACGGTTTTACCCTATGCATAACCATATAATTAGCATACAAAAGTGTTGTGGCTAACATGGTTATTATTATTGCCAATCCATAGGCAGCTTCCATGTTTTCAACCGTTCTAAAATAAAGAACAACACTAACGCACCCAATAAACATCATTGTATTTATCCCGGGAATAAATAATTGGCCCCTCTCATCAGAAGGATATTTTATTTTTAGCTTTGGCCAAAGATTCAACCTCATAGCCTCACTAATAAGTGTGAACGAACCTGATACCATTGCCTGGCTTGCAATAATAGCCGCAACTGTAGCAATTGCCACACCTACCAGTACAAACCACTCTGGCATAAGATCATAAAAAGCATTGATGTGCAACTGCGCTTTTACTTCATCAGTTATGATTAATCCTTTTCTGTGTGCCAATAAATTTGCTCCCTGGCCAATATAATTTATAAGCAAACAGGATTTTACAAACATCCATGATATACGAATGTTGCCACGGCCGCAATGACCAAGATCACTGTACAATGCTTCTGCCCCGGTAGTACATAAAAATATGGCGCCTAACAACCAAAAGCCTGAAGGGTAAATCGATAAAAAGTTAATAGCGTAATATGGGTTAAAAGCTTTAAAAACACTTAGGTCATCCATAACATGTGCAGCACCCAGTATGGCCAGCATGGAGAACCATATTAGCATAACAGGACCGAACAATTTACCGATAGAAGCCGTACCAAACTGTTGCATAAAGAAAAACAATGCGATAATTATTATTACTATTATAACAATTGTATTGGTTTGAATATCTTCTAAAAAAGGCATCTCACGCAAACCTTCAATAGCAGATGTTATTGATATCGGTGGAGTAATAATTCCATCAGCAAGTAAGGCTGCACCACCAATCATAGCAGGATATACAAGCCATTTGTACCTTCGCCTAACTAAAGCATATAAAGCAAATGTTCCTCCTTCACCCCTGTTATCTGCACGCAATACCATTATTACATACTTCATAGTGGTTTGCAGCGTAATAGTCCATATGATACAGGAAAGGCTGCCGATAATTAAAATATCGTCTATCAGCTTATTTTTAATAATCGCATTGAAAACGTAAAGTGGAGAGGTACCGATATCTCCGTAAATTATTCCTAAAGCAATAAGTAAACCTGGTGCGGTTACTTTATTGAGGTTTTTTCTCACACTAAATATTTATATACTTTTTACCAAAAAATGCTAGCTCATTCTTTGTAAAAGATGCACAAATGTATAAGGATTTTTAATTAATGACAAGGAGTTATTTTTAAATGTTTTATTGGGATTAAATACACCAAATGCATAAGCAAAAAGGCTTATAATTTTTTAATGGTAAAAATCTCAACAGGCTTCTCAAACGATTCTTCATAATCAGGTTGCTGATGAATTTTTTTTACAACATCCATTCCCTTGATTACTTTACCAAAAGCTGCATAGCCTTGCTTATCAACATTTGCAACACCGCCGTAATCATAAGCTGGCTGATCCCCGATACATATAAAATATTCTGAGCTGGCAGTGCCTGTTGTTGTTCTTGCTAGAGATATCGTGCCATTTTTATGTAAAATTCCTGTTTGATTTGTTGGTTCATGAGGAATGCCGGCTAAACTGATCCCTTTTTTATAATTAGTATGCCACATACCACCCTGAATTAATTCTGATTTAAAAGACGCAGAAGGTTGATTCTCTTCTTTTAATACCCTGTAAAAAGTTGTGTTTT
The DNA here is from genome assembly GCA_037721545.1 of Chitinophagaceae bacterium. Lineage (GTDB taxonomy): Bacteria > Bacteroidota > Bacteroidia > Chitinophagales > Chitinophagaceae > Ginsengibacter. The sequence goes on along the minus strand of JBBJOK010000128.1, from coordinate 105 downwards.
CATAAAATCCGGAATCAACATAAGATAAAAATGCACCAACTGTTTTGGGGGCCTTATCAGGATATAGTTCTATTTCAATATCACCAAATTTGGTTTCAATTATCA
>JBBJOK010000127.1:5770-8079 GCA_037721545.1 Chitinophagaceae bacterium | reverse complement strand
TAGCTCCTTCCATATAGCCACCAAATGCATTACTGGTTTCTGTACCTGTAAAGAAGAGTTTATTATTCATATAACTTTCATCAAAAAGCGAATGTCCGTTATTAAAGTGCGGTGGAAGAAAAGTGTCATTTTTGGGTTGAATATATTTATCGCTCCAGATTTTATCGTTGTAGCTTATAAAATTTTGTGCTTCATTACCAAAGTAATGTTTCAGTTGTGCAATTACTTTTTCCATTCGTTCTTCAAAAGTGTAGTGTATTGAAGAACCATTTAAAAAACCTTTTATAGCAAATTTTGTGTTTTCAAAATTGCTATGGTCGTAAATTTCAGTTGCCAATCCAGATTGGCTATAAACGTTGCCTGAAAAGCCCATTTCTTTCCAAAAAGGTTTTTTGTATTCAACTGAAAATTTTGCAGAACCACTCATCCAAGTTTGTGTTTTTTGCATTACTTGATGTAAAGTAGATGGTAATGCAGGTAAAAACGATATAGTATTGATAAGCAATTTGGGTGGAATAGAAATGATTAAGCGTTTGCAGTAAAAAATATTTTTAGCACTATCTGTAATTTTGATAGAATCACCTCCATCAACAATCTCAATTATTTCAGTATTTAGCACTACATTTTCTTTACCAATATTTTGATATAAGGCTTCTATAATACTGTAACTGCCACCTTTAATTCTATATGCCGAATGAGTATTGGCAGGTACAAAGTATTGCTGTGGTGGTTCAAAAGACATCGTTTCAAACAAAGCAATACCTTCATTGTGTTGTTCAAAATAACCAATATTAAGTTCTGATAAAATGTGTATGAGATTTTTATGGTCATTGCCAAACCAGGTAGCACCCATTTCCATAGGCGTATTTTGGGTGCCAAATATAGTTTCTATACGACCACCCAAACGATTTTGGGCTTCTAAGATTTTGAAATCAATGCTTTCCTTTTTGAGATAATAAGCTGTTGAAAGCCCACTCAAACCTCCACCAATAATTATTACATCTTCCATTTTAGGCTTTCTAACTATGACTTTACAAAATGAAAAAAAAGCAATTATAATTAAACTTTATTTTCAATTCCTTCTTGTGCTTCTTTAAATGTTGTCCATTTAATATTGTGTCTGATGATTTTGTTTGATGCCTGTTTAGAGCTGTGTCCGTTTCAGCCTAGGAACATGTGCCGTTCTTTCGATACTCTAAATCCAAACGCAGATTTCTGAAATGTTTTTTCTTTTTAAATCTGGAACCCAACATTCTTCTGCAGGATAACCAACAGGAATTAGTAAAAAAGGTTTCTCATTTTCAGGACGGTTCAAAATTTTGGATAGAAAATTCATTGGGCTTGGTGTATGCGTTAATGCAACCAAACCTGCATCATGAATTGCAGTAAGCAAAAATCCGCAGGCAATACCGCAACTTTCGGTTACATAATAATTTTTATGTTTGTAATTATTGTTTTCCAGTTCATAGCTTCTTTTAAAAACAACAATAAGATAAGGGGCGGTTTCTAAAAATGGTTTATTCCAATCCGTTCCTATAGGCTGCAGATCCCTAAGCCATTCATCTGTCATTCTTGTTTCGTAACTTTCTTTTTCTTCTTTTTCGGCTGCAATGCGGATTTGCTTTTTCACTTCAGGATTTTTTACTACACAAAATGTCCATGGTTGTTTGTGTGCGCCTGAAGGTGCTGTGGATGCAGAAAGAATGATGTTTTCAATTATACTTTCAGGGATGGGTTTATCCGAAAAATCGCGAACTGTTCTACGTGTGTTCATCCATTCAAAAAAAAGCTGGCAACGAGCGTCCATCTCATTAATTTCATAAGTTTTTTTTGCGTATGAAACAAAAGGGAAGTTGTCAATGAGTTTTTTTTGCATGTTGATTTAAGGTTAGTAGTTCGTTGTTGTACTTCTTTCATTTATTAATTTTGCAAATTCAGTTAAGTCGCCAGCTTGGTCACTATTCACAATTGTATGAACATTTCCGAGATAATTCATTCCTAAGTACTTTGCGGTTTCAATAAATGGAAGCCAAAATTTTTCTCCTAAATGGTCGCCAAGGGATGAACTCAAAACAGCCATATTTTTATTTCTTAATTTTCTGCCTAATTCCTTTTCGGCATCAAGTAAGTCAGTAATTCGGTCAAAAAACACTTTCATTATCCCACTCATAGAATACCAATAAACAGGTGTTGCAAAAATCAGAATATCATAGTTATCGATGATATTTCGCATCAGGTCCAAATAGTCGTCTTTTTTGTTCCGATCTTCATAGACATAATAATTTATATCAAAGTCGTTTAAGTCTATT
>JBBJOK010000127.1:0-5760 GCA_037721545.1 Chitinophagaceae bacterium | reverse complement strand
CAAACTCAAATTATCAATTGCTTGCTTTGTATTTCCGTCTTTTCTTGAACTTCCGAGTATGGCAATTTTTTTCAATATCAGTATTATTATTTGTTGAGTTTTCGGTTTTACAATGTCCGCTAACGATTGCCCGCTTGCCGCCGTGTGGGCATTCAACGCTCATCTACTTGAACTTCTGCAAAACGGCGAACGATGCCAAATGTCAAGAACAAAAGCGGCTTCTAGTTCTCGTTTGTCACGAGTACTACCTTTGCAAATTAAATAGCGAATCAATATTTACAAGTCCTTTCTTTCCCTGATATTCCGCAGCGGTGCTACAAATATATTCCCATAAGTTATGAACCAAATCATTTCTAACTGGGTTATCATGATTTATTAATTTATTCTTTTGCTCACGATTGCAAGTGGGTCATCTATGAGGTAAAAATCTCACTATCTTTAGTTATATCGACACAACAACTTAATTTAAACTCGGTCATGCAATTAAGTATAGAAAAATTGAATCTCTTTTTCTCAAAAATTCGTGAAATAACTTTTTGGCAAAGATTATTTTACTGGCGGTCAGTTCGTAATGTAAGCTATGATGCATTTGAAGAATTTAAAGGCCTAGAAAAGAATGTCTCTCAAATAAAGTCCAATTTTGATTGTCTGGAAAAAGACTATAGAACTACAACCACAAAAAATCAAGGTTTAGAAAATACCATCTCACAGTTAGAAAGATTAGAAATCAAGAAAGATTCAGAAATCAATGGGTTAAATAGGACAATCGAAGAATTAAACAGATCTATTGCGGGTTTAAATAAATCAGTCTCTAAATTTGAAACAACAGAAGAAGAAAGAACAAGAATTTATGAAAATAAGATAACACAACTTAACCAAATAAAAGAATCACTTGACAGTCAAATAAAAAGATTAACTGATGAAAGAATTGAAGAAAAAGATATCGCATATCAAAAAATGAAGAAGCAATGGTCAGAGCATGAAGTCACCGTTCAGCAGACAATAAAGATGATTTGCCAGAAGCATTTTGTAAATTATGTTGATAAAGTGCCATTCCGGGGTAGCCCTGATAATACTATTTCAATATGTGATGAGTATATAATTTTTGATGCTAAATGCCCTTCCAATGATGATTTGATAAACTTTCCAAAGTATTTAAAAACCCAAACAGAAACTGTAAAAAAATATATTAATCAGGAAAACGTAAAAAAAGATATTTTTTTAGTCGTGCCTACTAACTGTATTCATTGTATTAGTCAACTTTCATATAACATGGGAGATTACCACGTTTACATTATTTCAAAAGATTCTCTCGAACCAATAATACTGTCCCTAAAACGAATTGAGGATTATGAATTTGCAGAACAACTTAGCCCGGAAGAACGGGATAATGTTTGTAGAGTTATCGGCAAATTTGCACATACAACAAAAAGGAAAATACAAATTGACCAATTTTTTGCAAATGAATTCCTGGAGCTTCTTGTTAGGTGTAAAAATGATTTGCCGCAGGAAATATTAGAGCACGTAGTAGAATTTGAAAAAGCGGAAAAATTAAATCCGCCTTCAGAAAAAAAAGCAAAACAAATACTTACAAAAGAACTTCAGGATAAAAATGAATTAATAAATGCAGAAGCAAATATTAGAGGCGTTTCAATTCCATTAAGTTTTGAAGATATTAAAAGCTTAGAATAGCTCATCTAGTAGGCTATAATCATACTCCTATTGATTATAGCAAACCATTTTGTCTGAATGTAATGAATCCTTTCCTTTACTAAAATTCTCGTGGATTCGTCCTCGTTGCAAACGATGAGTAGAAGGGGGGACTGACGAGTTAAATTAAACCAAGCTCTTTTTTAACTACTTCTGTGATTTTGTTCTTGTCAATAGGTTTAATCAAATATCCTTTCAAATTCGGGTATTCAGTAAATCTTTGCTGATCGAATAGACTATTAGACGAGGTACAGATATAAATGGTGATCAACTCTTTTGCGAAAGAAATTGTTTTCAATTCATCTAAAAATTGCCACCCATCCAGATAAGGCATGTTTATATCTAAAAAGACCAGGTCAGGTATGTTTTCCGGGATGCTTTTATTTACCTTAAAATAGTCTATTGCTTTTTCTCCATCCGAAAATTGAAGAATCTGATCAACTAAATCAGTTGACTTAAGAAGTTTTTTTGCTGTAAATTGAAAAATGGCATCATCATCGATAATGCTTACTAGAGAGATTTTAGACATTTTCGAGCGTTATAATAAATTTTGTACCCTTTCCTGGTTCACTTTCCGCACTTATCATCCCTCCAAACGTTTCAATTTGAGTTTTAGTCATAAACAGGCCAACTCCTTTACTATCAAAACCGCTATGAAAAACTTTGTTCAATTTAAACATATTTTTTCCATGCTTTTTAAGATCAATACCCAGGCCATTGTCTGCAAACTCCAGTACAGTTTTTCCAAAATGTTTTTTAGAACTGACCTCGATTAATGCCGGCACATCAGCATGGGAATACTTTAAGGAGTTGCTAATTATATTGTAAAAAATGCTTTTCATATAAATTAAAGGAAACTCAATATTGGGAACTTCAAAGTTTGTTTTAATAATAGCCTGTTTTGAAATCATCTGTCCCCTCATCATATTTTTAGTTTCTTCTACAAGTTCCTGTAGATTGCAGGTATCATAAGTCATGTTTTTATTAAACCGAACTTCTAAAACATGCATCAGCTCATCAAGGGTCGTAATCAAACTAATACTGGAATCTTTAAGCATGCCCATCATTTCATTTCTCTCTTCTTCCGAGTCAGCCTCTGCCAGCATGCTTATCAGCATATCTATACTTCCTGCGGGTCCTCGTAGATTATGTGCCACAATCCTGTTAAAATCTTCAAACTGGCTGATTTTATTTTCCAAATCTAACGCTTTCTTATAAGCATCAATATCTGTACATGAGCCAAACCATTTAACTATTTCGCCCTGATCATTTCGCATGGGAAGAGCTCTGCCAAGGTGCCACTTGTAAATTCCATCCGAGGCTCTTTTAAAACGATATTCTATTTCATAAGGCTTTCCGGTAGTATACGATTCTGTCCAAACATCAATGCATTGCTGTAAATCATCCGGATGAATTACTGGCTCCCATCCCCAGCCTTGCGTTTCCTCTATGCTCATGCCTGTATAGTCTATCCAATGTTGGTTATAGTAGTCAAGATAGCCATCAGGTTGTGATGTCCAGACAATCTGGGGTATTGAATCCGCTAAAAACTTAAATTCCTTAATTGTTTCAATGGTTTTATCTTGTTGTATGACCAATTGAATATTTTCATTTAGGGCTTTATTTATCGTTTCTAATTGCTTGGTTTTAAATCCTAATTCTTTAGTGCGCTCGGTTACTTTTTTTTCTAATTCTTCCGTAAATCTTTTTTGTTCGGTAATGTCGAGGCTAATACCATTCATAGTTACAGCTTCTCCCTTATCGTTGTAATAATAGGAGCCTACAGAACGTATAAAATGGATAACATTATCGTCGGCTTTGTTTATCCGATATTCAACTTCATAAAAGTTACGATTAATCCTGGCTTCTTCCACTCTTTTAGAAGCCATTTCCTTATCTTCCGGTACAATAAGTTTATACCAGTCTTCATAGGTAAGGTCTGTACGATCCCCATCATAGCCCCACATTTTTTTATGCAAGGCACTCCATTCTAATTCTTGTGATTGCATGTTTAATGACCACACGCCAACATTTGCCGAATCGGTGGCAAGTTTTAATTGCGAAGCCATTTTGTCTGTAGCTTCTTGCGATCTTTTTTGTTCGGTAATATCTTTTGAAATAGAAATGATTTGCTGGACGGGTTCACCGGGATTGCGTACAGGCGATACCACTACATCCCACCATTTAGGTGTGCCTTTAGCAGTAGGGCAAAACGCTGTAAATTGTGCAGTTTCTCCTTTCAATGCTATATCTATAGATGCCTTTACCAAGCTCTGGTTTTCACTGTTCCAAAGGGAATCCCAATTTATATTTTTAATGGTTGAAAAATTATCAATCTCCATTTGGCAAAGCCCGTTAAAGTTCATAAACTGAACTCTACCTTCCAGGTCTAATATTTTTAAGCAATAGGGGCTGCTTTCTAACATGCTACGGTTAAGTAGTTCACTTGCCTCAAGTTTTTTGCGAGCATTCACAGCTTCTGTAATTTCCGTGCCTATTAAAATAATGCCGTAAATTTTATTATCTACATCCCGCAATGGCTGATAAACCGAATTAAAATAAGCCATGTTTGGTTTTCCAATGCGTTTTAGTTGAACCGGTATTTCGTTGGAAATAAAAGGTACTCCTGTAGTGTATATATTGTTGAGGATCGTTTTTAACCCGTCTTCCAATTCAGGCGACGATTCGAAAAGAGGTTTATTGATTACTTCCTCATAAGATTTTCCCCAAATTTCGAGTGCCATTTTATTAATTGTTACTGTAATAAAAGACGAACCTTCTAATATGGCAATACTCACTGGAGCCTGCGATATGAGGTTTTGGAATTTATCTTCGCTTACTTTAATTTGTTTGCGGACTTCGGATTCTTCAATTATATTTTTTGTGGAGGTAATCATTTTATGTCTGGCTATTTTGCAAATTTAAAAGTAGTTTTTGTTAGGATATCCGTGTAATATGTTTTATGAGTCAGTTGGTTTCTTGCAATAAGTTTGAAGTCGCTGTGTAGCTAAAGCGTGATGCCAATTCCTAAATATACGTAAGTTTATACCCGCCAAATTTAAAATCTTATATCCTTCAAGTAATTAGGCAAAAAAATCAACTCATCTCTTTTGTATTTTCAATTGGTCTGTGGTTATTTACCTCTTGTTATTGATCAATAGGTTATAAATTGTATTCAACAAAAATATTTAGAGTTGCCATAAGCTATGCGGATGAAAGGGTTGCGTCCCTTCGATAAACTCAGTATAAACTTAACGAGGATGCTATGAAAAGCAAATGCCAGTAATCAAATCTTTTTTTACTTCTCAATCGCAATTCAATATTATCTTCGCAAACTATGACAACAGAATATTTAAAGGATATGAGAGACCGTGTTTTGGTTTTGAGGAGGTTTCTTTGACGTTGAGAACCGTGAACAAAAAATTGAGAACGACAAACAGCTTTCGCTTTCTGCCGGCTTTTGGGATGATAACCAGCGGGCAACTTCCATTTTAAAAGAAACAAAGGTTAACGAGTATTGGGTAAACATGTACCGTGATGTGGAAACGGCGGTGGATGACTTTGCCGTGCTGTTCGACTTTTGGAAAGAAGGTGAGGCAACAGAAGAAGAAGTGAAGGAGGCTTACCAAAAAGCGTTTCAGCAAATTGAAGATGCAGAGTTTAAAAGTACGCTCAACAAACCGGAGGATGAATTGCCAGCGGTGCTTCAAATAAACAGTGGCGCCGGTGGTACAGAAAGCCAGGATTGGGCAGAGATGTTGCTTCGCATGTATCGCATGTATGGCGAAAAGCAGGGCTGGCAGGTTAGTGAATTAGATTATCAGGCAGGTGATGGCGCAGGTATTAAAAGCGCTACGCTTCAGTTTGATGGTGCTTTTGCTTTTGGTTTTTTAAAAGCCGAAAGTGGTGTGCATCGCCTTGTTCGAATTTCGCCATTTGACAGTAATGCCCGCCGCCATACAAGTTTTGCAAGTGTGTATGTTTACCCATTAATAGATGATACGATTGACATTAAAGTAAATCCTGCTGATGTGGAATGGAGTTTCTTTA
>JBBJOK010000126.1:1849-8103 GCA_037721545.1 Chitinophagaceae bacterium | reverse complement strand
AGATGTTTTATCTATAACCCTACCGGAATATCGAACTTTTGAATTTATGTTTTATCATAGTAGATTGCTGCCTTTATTTTCTGTCTTTTGTTTTTCGATAGGGTTAAGGATTGACAATGAATTTTTGTGATCAACTTAATTTACATATCATTGGCTATATATTAAAAATCATTTTGAAGTGTGTTAAAGTTAAAAAGGAAAGTAAAGGGACTTAATTTTAGCACTTCCAAATGATGTGTTTTAATCACTTCGCAAACTATCTCTTACAGGAGAGACGATATATTTTTTTTCAGTCATGAAATTGTTGTTTCATCCCATGAACGCCAAAGGAATGCCTTAATTAACTCTTGCCAAATACCCTTTAAATTGATACCGTAAGGGTTTGTATAAATAGAGTTGCGACAAGTAAGGTGCAGTTAAAAAAATACTTCCGAAGTGAAAGCGGCGCCTTGTCTAAATGAAAAGAATAATATGTAAGGATAAAATTTGACTGGTTAAGGTAATCTATTTTTTACGGTTTATTCATACAAACTTTTCTATAAACTTTGCTACCTCCGATGGTACTTCAACCGGGAGTAAATGACCACCTTCAATCTCTTCAAAACATGCGGCAGGAGGATATTTGCAAAATTCTTCATTTAAAAATTCAGTGGAAAAATTTGGATCAAATGCGCCGCTGATTATTAAGACAGGCACATCAATAGCTGGCATAAGAACTGATATGTCTTCACGACTTCCTTTTTCAATCCATCCATTCCAGGCTATATGAGAAGTCTGAAGGTTAGTTTCAACTGCATCTTCAAATACCTTTTTTGAAAGGGGCTTTGCCGTAATTCTCTTTATTAAGTTTTCAATTAATCTTCGGTTTCCGAAAGCAAAAATCAAATCAATGCGATCTTTATCATTTGACGGTTCCGGTGTTGGAGGTGATGGTGCAATAAGTATCATTGATGTAAGGCCAAGTGGCTTTTGCGAAGCAACACCAAGAGCTATTTTACCTCCCATTGAATGACCAATCAACACAAATTGTTTCAATTGTAAAGTGAGTATTAAATCAATAACATCATTTGCATTATCATTTACTGAAAGTTGTTCAATGGGTTGAGGTGAATCTCCAAAGCCACGCAGATCAATAGCTATACAGTGAAATGATTCTTTAAGTTGTTCGATTACACCATTCCATGATTTGGATGAACCACCGAAGTAATGTAAAAATACAAGCGTTATTTTTCCTTTGCCTGTTTCAACAAAGCTTAATGTGGCGTTATTTGTTCCGGGCAACATATTTATACTTCAACTTTAAGACGGGCATTACGTGGTGTGACTTCAAATAATTCTCCATGAGGAAATATAGTTATCTTCCCATACTCTTTTAGCAACATTTTATATTCAGCAGCTACCGGCCGGGGTTCACGCATTAAGTTGTACAGACCACAAGCATTAACCGTATTATTTTTTTTAGCCAGCCCGGTATCCCAGTCAATCTGGTCTGTTAAACTATACCAGGTAAAACCTAATACAGGTACTCCATCGGCTCTCATTTTTAAAATATTGATCCATTGTTTCCACAACCATGTAGGCGCTTCGTCAGGGTTAAAAGTATTGGTTTCAGTATGCATCACCGGCTTTTTGTAACGATCATAATAGCTCTTGGTTATTTGGTACCATCCCATCACATCTTCAGCAATGGCGATACTGTTATCGGGCTTTATAATTTTTTCATTACGTCCGTAATAATCATTACCCATTACCTGGTAACCGGGCGGCTCACCTTTCATAAACCAATCATATTCTTCCCGTGTCATCCCGTTATCCATAAGATAATTATAAACATCTGAATCGGGCCGGTAGGCATAAAGAAGGTCTAAAGAAATGAGGCGCTGTTTGTTTATCAATTTAAGCTCTTGCGATTGATCTGATTTTGCTTCATGTATAAATTCAGCAGTTTCGCTTTGAATAATGATTGCGTCCGGACGGTGTTGCACAATGCTATGTGTGGCTAAAATACTTGCTGCCACAAGATGTTTCATTGCCGTTACAAAAGCTTTATCAGATTTTAATTGCTCGTTCCATGCACCATCTTTAGCACTCATTTTAGCAGTAACATATATTTCATTTACAGGGGTGTAATATCTAACCCAGGGATAACGCTTGGCAACTGCTTTTGCATAATTAGAAAAGTGAATAGGTAGCTCAGGATTTTGAAAATTTCCTAACCACTCAGGTAAGCCAAAATGCAGAAGATCCAATATGGGAGTAATCTTCAGGCGCTTCATTTCATTCATTACTTCATCTGCAAAACTCCAGTCGTATCTGCCTTCGCCCCGATGAATTGTATAATATGGCAAGCCATAACGCAATACTTTTATACCAAGATCCTTTACAAGCTGCAAATCTTTTTTCCAATATTTATAATGCCCGCATTCTTCCAGTTGATCACGGCGGATTTTTCCGTTATCAATTGTTGGATAAGAACATTCAATGCCCGTGGCGAACATAAAATTTCCCGGCGATCCGTCAGGCATTCCGCTTCCCGATTGCCCTGTTGCGCCACCATGTTCATCTCCGGAATAATTGCTGTTGCCCCGCTTCTTTTTAACGATGTTGAGAAAACTACCTTTTTTCATAATTAAAATTTTATCGATTATGACATTACGCTAAACCTTTAAACTTTCTAAACTTATCTATGTTTCATCTTATCCAAAAAACAATCAGCAATCCTTAATGAGAGAGCCATAATAGTTAGCGCAGGATTAGCGCTAAGAGCGCTCGGAAAAACAGAATTATCGGCAATGAAAAGATTTGGAATATCAAAGCTTTTCCCCTCGCTGTTTACCACTGCTTTTTGCTGATCGTTCCCCATACGGCACGTACCAATAGTGTGTGCATTTCTGTTGTACGACCAAATATCATCAGCGCCTGCGGCACTCCATATTTCACGCAGTATCTTTTCCGCATGAGTATTTAAACGGCGTTCATTTTCTTCAATTGAAAAATATATTCTTGGTTTAGGAAGCCCGCGGCTATCCATCTCATCAGAAAGCTCAAGATAATTATTTGGATATGGCAGGCAATCGCCAAGAATATTTATACCTGCGGTATGATTATATCCACGCATACATTGCAGCAGCGCTTCTCCCCATAAACCTCTTGCCCGGGCTACCTGAGATGCATAAGTAACGGGCATCACACCAATTGACTGGAGCAAATATCCCCCTGCAAAATCTGCATCTTTTGGCCGGTGAGTATCTTCAGAAATTAAAGCTCCGGGAATTCCTTTATATGGACGTATATCTTCTTCAAATTGTCCCCAAACCTGCATGCCGGTATGCGCCATAAAATTTTTACCAACTTCTCCGCTGGAATTGGCAATGTTATTTATGAGAAGCAGTCGCGGCGTTTCAATTGCTCCTGCACATAAAAAAACATACCTGCACTTTTGCCTGTGCTCAATGCCGTCACGGAAATAAACAACATCTGAAATATTTCCAGAAATATCTACTTCAAACGTTGTTACAAAACTTTTGGGGCGAACTTCTGCACCATGATAAATAGCCAATGGAATATACGTTACATCCATACTTGCTTTTGCACCTGTTGTACAACCTGCCTGGCAAAATCCGCGATTTGTGCAGGCTGCACGCCAGCCAATATCTTTTTGAAAATATGGAGCAGAAAGCGCTGCATTTGGAGCCGGAGAAGTTTTAATATTGAGCTTATCACATCCGCGTTTCATTAATTGTGCAGCTCCGTTTAATGGTAATGGTGGAAGCGGATATGATGAATCATGTTTGGCTCCCCATAAATAATCAGCCGGACCCGATACACCAAGAAATTTTTCTATTTCATCAAAATATTTTTCTAAATCATTATACCCGATTGGCCAGTTTACACCAACACCAAAATCTGAATACAATTGAAAATCGTCCGGTTGAGGACGGGGCACATAAGCAGTATAATGCAATGTTGAACCACCTACTCCAATGCCGGAATTATTATTTCCAAAATGAACAGGATCCTGTCCTGCGCTTAACCGTTCATCTGTCCAAAAAAGCTTAGCCTGATTAACTTCATCAGTAGCAAAATCTTTTGAAGGTTCCCAATGTTCTCCTGCCTCAAGTGCAACAACTTTTAATCCTGCTTTTGCCAAACGTGATAAAAGCGGTGCGCCGCCTGCGCCTGTTCCAATTACAACAGCATCCACTATTTCATTTTCGCCATATAACTTCATAGGAAATTTTACTCCAGTAATTTCATTTACATCATTTTCAAAAGTTCTTTTTTTCAGCATTATTTATTTATTGCTTTAGGCTCCCATGCCTCTAATTCATTTAACCCGATCTTTTGCCATCCCTTTGCATCAGCAAATGCAATTTCACCAATCTCTTCTTTTGCCCAAGGATGACTATAATATATTTCAACAATTTGTGCAAGCAGTTCTTCAAAAAAAAGATTGGCAGGTAAGGTTTCCCATGTTTTACCCGGAGCAATATTTTTTTGCACAGCGCTTAATACTCCGATTTGTTTAGGTTCATCAAGTTGTTTAAAAGCTGCGCCAAACATTAGTTCCGCAGTTTCGTTGATGCCCTTTATTCCTTTTTTGAATGCTTCGCCATCGGGTGGCATTTTATTGTAGCGCCACCCGTTTCCCTTTCCTTCAGCAAGTATTTCATCTAACAAACCGGCTAAGTCAATTTTGTTGTCTCTTTTCGGCTGAGGTATTAAGTGATCACAAACACAGGTCAGCGTAAGAAAAACATTTTCATCAAAAAAAACAGGTGCTATTAATTTTTTTCTTTCTATGCGTTCGATAAGTATATCCCGTGTTTGAAGTGTTACCGAATCTGTATTAAGTAAAGCACGCACAAAGCCTGCTGGATAATGATCGTTCCGCATATTAATCGCTTGATAATTTTCCACCTGTAACTTCAATACAACTGCCTGTGATAAAACTTCCATCATCAGAGGCTAAAAGAATATAAACAGGCGCTAATTCTTCCGGCTGTCCGGGGCGCATTAATGCCACTTCATGACCAAAATTTTCAACCTCTTCAATTGGCATTGTGCCGGGAATATTTGGGGTCCACACCGGGCCGGGAATTACACAGTTTACACGAATGCCTTTTTCTCCAAGATGTAATGCAAGTGATTTTGTAAATGAATGTATAGCCCCTTTGCTTGATGAATAATCAATTAAAATAGGAATACCCGTTTTGCCAACAATGCTTCCTGTATTTATGATTGAATCACCTTTATGTAAATGCTGCAAGGCAGCTTGGGCCATAAAAAAGTATCCGAAAATATTTGTTTCAAATGTGCGCCTCAATTGATCTTCAGTAATATCCTCAAATTTTTTTTGAGCCATTTGATAAGCCGAATTGTTCACAAGAATATTAAGTGCGCCAAATTCTTCAACGGTTTTCTTTATTGCTTCTTTGCATTCATCAGAATTACGGACATCGCCTTTTATCAATAAACATTTGGTATTATTTTTCTCACACAATCTTTTTGTTTCATTAGCGTCATCATCATTTACATTATATACAATAGCAATATTTGCTCCTTCCATTGAAAAACCAATAGCCACGGCTCGTCCGATACCGGAGTCCCCGCCGGTGATGATTGCAATTTTCCCCGAAAGTTTTCCTGCGGCTTTGTAATCAGATAAACCGGTTTCGGGCAAAGGTTTCATTTCTGATTGTTTGGCCGGGTATGGTAATTTTTGCCCTTTAAATTCTTTTGCTTTGGGATATTCCTTCATTTTATTTTTTTAGATAAGAAGCAAAACTTCAATAATTTAAAATTATGGCTATTTTCAAAAAAAGTTATCACATAAGTATAACTTTTATAATTTTATTCATTTTAAGTCTGCTTATTTAGCGAAGGGCTTAATAATTGTACGATGAATTAAATGACAACTTTTGGGTACCAGGCATCACATGAGCAATTTTCGCCAGGCAAATTAATTGAACTCTCTAAGCTTGCAGAAGATGCCGGCTTTAAATCAATAAATGCATCCGATCATTTTCATCCCTGGAGTAAAAGACAGGGGCAAAGCGGTTATGTGTATTCCTGGCTTGGAGCTGCATTGCAGGCAACCACAATAGCATGCGGTGTTGTTACTGCACCGGGTCAGCGCCAGCATCCGGCAATTGTAGCACAGGCAGCTGCAACGCTTTCTGAAATGTTCCCTAATCGATTTTGGATGGCTTTAGGCAGCGGCGAGGCGCTTAACGAAAAAATTACAGGCGAAA
>JBBJOK010000126.1:0-1749 GCA_037721545.1 Chitinophagaceae bacterium | reverse complement strand
TTTTGGATGGCTTTAGGCAGCGGCGAGGCGCTTAACGAAAAAATTACAGGCGAAAAATGGCCGGCAAAAAATATCCGTAATCAGCGTTTACTTGAATGCTTTAATATCATTAAACGCCTGCTTAATGGTGAAACAGTAACTCATTATGGACATGTAAAAATTGAAGATGCAAAGTTGTACACTTTGCCAAAGCATAAGCCTTTACTTTTAGGAGCAGCACTTACTAATGAAACAGCGGAATGGATGGGCGGTTGGGCAGAAGGATTGTTAACAGGCCATAAGCCAATACATGAACTAAAGGAATTAATTGGTGTATTTAAAAAAGGCGGCGGTGATAGAAAACCAATTTATCTGCAGGTTCAGCTTGGTTATGGTGAAGATGAGGAAAAGCTGGCAGCAGATGTTTTTCATCAGTGGCGAACAAATATTTTTCCCGGGAAAGTTAAAGGCGACTTGTGGAAGGTAGAACACTTTGATGCGTTAGGAGAGTTTGTAACAATCGGGGATATTAAAAAAAAGATATTGGTTTCTTCCAATATTCAGCAACATATTGAAAGTTTAAAAGAGTATGCAGAGCTTGGATTTGAAAAGATAATTCTCCATAATGTAGGCCATAACCAGGAAGAGTTTATTAAAGTATTTGGGGAAAAAGTTTTACCGAAGTTATAGGTCCTTTGGGTCATCCTACTTCTACTTCAACCGGGTACTTTTGAATCTCCTTGTAGTCTTTGGCTTTTTTCTTTAACCTATTCTGTTTCCATTCCCGATAAACTTCACCTGCAACAAACATGGCAGGGATAGGCGCTGCAAAATAAATCCATAAATGCTCCCATTTATTACCTGCAAGTGCGGCAGCAAAAGACCGTGCAGGATTAAGGCTCATTCCGGAAAATGGCATCTCTATAATAATATACATACCAATTAATACACCCGATAAAATAGCAACAAACTTTTCAAATCGTTTAGAGCTGCTTGCTAACAATACCATCAGCATGATTATAAAAGAGATTATAAACTCAGCTATAAAAGCCGACATAGATCCATGCGGCGGCTTTGGTGCAGTGATAGCAAAATTAATTAATGGATGCGCAAACCACTTTCCCACGATAAGTTTCAAAAGCTGGGCTGCAACAATAGCACCGGCAAATTGAGCAACCGTATACAGTATTGCTTGCAGTTTATCAATTTTGCCAAGTCTGTAAAAAGTCCATGTAACTGCCGGATTAATATGAGCTCCTGATTTTTTGCCAAATAATAAAGCAACTACTGTAATGTATGCACCCATTATAATTCCTATAGGTATTCTGCGCAACATAGCATGATTGCCAAATTTACTTTGCATTACAGGTAAATCAGGATGTTCAAGTAATATAGTGAGAAGACCGGCTCCGATAACAAATCCTGCTAATCCGCAAGCTTCCATTAAATACACCTTCCAGTGCTTTTTGATGCCTTCGATCATTTTTTACAAGTTATGAAATATTTATTTATTACGCTGTGCAATACAAGACATCAATAGCTAAAACAGAAATTCCTTTGCTTCCACGCTTCTGAATAATAACCCACTGATTGTTGTTACCTACACCCCCCTTTGCCGCAAACTGCAATTTTCAATTTTTTAAATTTATAATGATAAGATTAGTTTCTCGGCAACCAATTTTAAGATTTTAAAATTAACCAAAGATGTTAACCAAAAGATGAGCAACATATTAACAGACCACCTTAAATGACCAATCAATTTCTGAAAAT
>JBBJOK010000125.1:0-8104 GCA_037721545.1 Chitinophagaceae bacterium | reverse complement strand
TTGATGGTGCAAATGTAAAATACCGTGTTACCAGAGTTGCCAGGTTCCTTTATCCATGGATGTTTTGGCGCTGGCCTATGCCAATTGTTCAACCTATGGAAATTACCAATGGCGAAATTAAAACGGGCGCTGACGGAAAATTCATTATCGACTTTGAAGCCATACCTGACCTGAGTATTGATAAAAGCACAGAACCCGTATTTGATTATAAAGTAGAAGCTGATATAACTGATATCAATGGTGAGACAAGAAGCACATTTACCATTGTTCCTGTTGGATATAAGGCGCTTGATCTGCAGGTAACAATTCCTGAAAATGGTACTTTAAATGTTGACAGTCTGAACCAAATTTTTGTTAGCACTAAAAATTTAAGCGGAGAATTTGAACCGGCAAAAGTGAATGTAAAAATTTATAAACTGCAAATACCTCAAAGGCTTATCCGCAGTCGTTATTGGGCTATGCCTGATCAGTTTGTAATGACCAACGAAGAATTTTTTAAATATTTTCCTCATGATGAATATAAAGATGAAAACAAAAAAGAAACATGGGAAAAACAAGAACTTGCCTATTCCAAAATAGATTCAACGAAACCCACCGGCATCTGGCAACTAACAACTGGCAACTTTTCTCAGGGATGGTATGTTGCAGAAGCTACTGCAAAAGATAAATACGGACAGGATGTAAAAGACGTAAAATATTTTCAGCTGTATGATATGAAAATGCCTTCCTTACCAGCACCTGAATATTCCTGGAATACAACCATGAAAAATGTGGTGGAACCGGGAGAAAAAGCACAATTCATTTCAGGAACATCTGCCAATGATATTTTCCTTATTCAGCAAATTGATAAAAAGTCCTCTGACGGTTTCCGTCTGGCTAACGCTTTCCAATTTTATTCCTTGAATAATGAAAAGAAAATATTTGAATTTCCTGTTACCGAAGAAGATCGTGGGGGCTTTGGTGTTTCTCAATTCTTTGTAAAAGATAACAGGGTTTATTCATACGCATGGAATGTTACTGTGCCTTGGAGCAATAAACAGCTTGATATAACCTATGCTACCTTCAGAGATAAAACTTTGCCAGGCAGTGAAGAAAAATGGAAAGTAAAAATCAGCGGCTATAAAGGGCAGAAAGTGGCTGCAGAAATGCTGGCAAGCATGTATGACGCATCATTAGACCAGTTTAAACCACACAGCTGGAGTGCATTAAATATCTGGCCAAACTATTACAGCAATATTCGATGGAATGGCAGACAAAATTTTTCTCCGATAAACTCATTCCAAAAATGGTGGAGTGAAGAATATGTTCAGCAAAAAGAAAAAAGATATGATGAGTTGATGTCTGTGGGTTATGGAAATAGAATTATGATAAGGGGAAAAAATACAATGGCAGAAAGAGATGGAGTGGCTGAAATGATGATGAAAAGTGCACCTGCGGAACTTAACGAGGTTGTTACTGTTGCATATGGTGTACAAAAGCAAAAAAAAGATATAGGTAATGCTGATTCCCTTCACTTTAATATGATAACAAATAAGGCAATCCTGGAAATTAATGCTCAAATCGATCAATCGCAAATCCAAATCCGTAAAAATTTTAATGAAACAGCATTTTTCTTTCCTGAATTAAAAACAGATAAAGATGGCAATATCGAATTCAGCTTTACCATGCCGGAAGCGCTTACGCAATGGAAGTTGATGACGCTGGCTCATACAAAAGAGTTGGCAAGCGGATATGCAACAAAAACTGTTATCACTCAAAAAGAAATCATGGTTCAGCCATTTGCACCAAGGTTTTTAAGAGAAGGAGACAAAATGGAATTCAGTGCTAAAGTTGTAAACCTTGGGGATAAACCAACTACCGGGCAAGCTCAATTGCAATTATTTAATGCTTCAACAATGGCTCCTGTTGATGGATTATTTAAGAATGCTGTTCCAATGCAAGCATTTTCCATCCCTGCAGGACAAAGCACATCAATAAAATTTGATATTGAAATTCCAACAAACTATAACAATGCGCTTGTCTATCGTATTGTTGCAAAAGCCGGTGAAATGAGTGACGGTGAGGAAATGGCACTTCCTGTTCTTACCAATCGTATGTTGGTTACCGAAACAATGCCTATACCTGTAAAAGGTAACACTACAAAAAAATTCACCTTCCAAAAATTATTAAAATCAGGCAACAGTTCAACGCTTACCAATTTTGCATTAACCATTGAGTTCACTACTAACCCTGCCTGGTATGCAGTGCAGGCACTACCCTATCTGGCGGAGTCTAAATATGGTAGTGCAGATCAAATATTTAATCGTTATTATGCCAATAGTCTCGCACAAAAAATTGCAAATAGCTCACCCAAACTAAAAGCCATTTTTGAAAAGTGGAAAACAACAGACACAGCCGCATTACTTTCTAGCCTTCAAAAAAATGAAGAATTAAAAACCGTGTTGTTACAGGAAACTCCATGGGTATTGGAGGCTCAAAATGAAAATCAGCAAAAGAAAAATATTGCTTTATTATTTGATATGATCCGCATGAGCAGAGAATTGGAATCCTCTCTCTTAAAACTAACAGAAATGCAATCTTCCAATGGCGGCTTTGTATGGTTTAAAGGCGGACCAGATGATCGTTATATGACACAATATATTATAACAGGGATAGGGCATTTAAAAAAGCTGGGTGCAATTACAATACAACATCAACAAAAAATTAAAGCCATTCTACAAACTGCTCTTCCTTATCTGGATAAAAGATTGAAAGAAGTTTATGATAATATCATGAAATATAAAATGCTTCGCAAGCCCCCCATTGGGGGGGATTTAGGGGGGCTGCCTGTGCATTATTTATATATGCGTAGCTTCTTCCCGGAATATGCAATTGCAAAAGAATCGCAAACTGCTTACACTTATTATCGTGATCAGTCAAGAATATACTGGCTCAGTCAAAGTAAATATATGCAGGCAATGATCGCTTTATCGCTGCACAGAACTGATGATAATATTACACCAAAAGCAATTACAAGATCATTAAAAGAGAACTCAATCAACAATGAAGAATTGGGAATGTACTGGAAGGAATGGGATGCACACAGCTGGTGGTGGTACCAGGCTCCTATTGAATCGCAGGCAATGATGATAGAAGCATTTAGTGAAATTGATAAAGTCCAAAAAGTTGTTGATGATCTTAAAACATGGTTGTTAAAAAATAAGCAAACCAATAACTGGAGAACTACCAAAGCCACTGCAGAAGCCTGTTATGCCTTGTTATTGCAGGGAACAGATTGGTTAAGTGAACAAAAAAATGTGGTAATTAAATTAGGAAGCACCATCATCAACAGCAAAGATGAAAAACAGGAAGCCGGTACAGGATACTTTAAAACAAAAATAGAAGGTGACAAAGTAAAACCGGAAATGGGCAATATTTCAGTTACTGTTTCGTCTGTAAAAGAATCTTCGAAAGTCTCCCCTATCGGGGGAGGTTTGGTGGGGGCTTCAACAAGTTGGGGCGGTGTTTACTGGCAATATTTTGAAGATCTTGATAAGATAACCTTTGCTGAAACACCACTCAAAGTAAACAAAAAATTATTCATCGAAAAAAATACTGACAGAGGTCCCGTGCTTTCGCCGGTGAATGACGGAACACAATTAAAAGTTGGTGATAAAATAAAAGTGCGAATAGAATTAAGGGTAGATCGTGATATGGAATACGTTCACATGAAAGACATGAGAGCATCCTGTATGGAGCCAACAAATGTAATCAGCCAATATAAATACCAGGGCGGACTGGGCTATTATGAAAGTACCAAAGATGCAAGCACAAATTTCTTTTTTGGCTGGCTTGCAAAAGGCACTTATGTTTTTGAATATCCAATGTTTGTAACGCACAGCGGTAATTTCAGCAATGGGATCACAACCATCCAAAGCATGTACGCCCCTGAGTTTACAGCACACAGCGAAGGCGTAAGAGTGAATGTTGCTCAATAACTATCTAATTACATTTTATATTTATGTAATTAAATTGTATTAGCATGAGCAATGAAACGTATAACATACCCATTCGCTACCGCAAAATGGAAAACCTTCATATTGTATTCTGGCTGCTAAAAGATATCAGCTGGTGCATGGTATGGAAGCCATTGGGTATCTCAATGATATTTCCGACGTTGATCATTGCCATTATCATTACAATACGCAACAGGCAATATATTTCTGAGCTATGCCATAATATTGCCATCGTGGTTTGGATAACTGCTAATTCATTTTGGATGATAAGTGAATTTTTTCAGTTTGATGCGGTACCTTTTTATAATAACATCACATATAAATATTTAGCCATAATACCCTTTACAATCGGAATTCTTACCCTTGCATGGTATTATTTATTTTGGAAACCCACGCACAAAAATGTTGTTGAAACAATGTGAGGGTTCTTAAAACTATTGATACCTTATCTTTGTTCGAAGTTGTTTTTTTGGTTACCGACATTTGTTTATTAATTAAACATTGTGGAGTTTATCCTGAGCCTGTCGAAGGGTCACTCACTTCATCCGCATACCATTTGGCATCTTAAACCAAGATATAACTAGTAATACATAACCCGTAACACAAAGATGTATAGATCACATACCTGTGGCAAATTAAGGATCACAGATTTAAATAAAGAAGTAAGCCTTGCAGGCTGGGTACAAACTATTCGCAAATTCGGCAGCATCACATTTATTGATCTTCGGGATCGGTATGGAATTACGCAATTATTATTTTCTGAATCTTTAAATGCAGAACTGGATAAAAACCCTTTGGGAAGAGAATTTGTTTTGCAGGTAAATGGAAGAGTAAATGAGCGAAGCAATAAAAATAAAAATATACCCACCGGTGATATTGAGATTATCGTTTCCAAATTTACTGTCCTGAATAAATCAGCAGTCCCACCATTTACAATACAGGATGATACTGATGGCGGAGACGACATCAGAATGAAATACAGGTTTCTTGATTTACGAAGAAATGCAGTTAAAAAGAATATTGAATTGCGTTATGCAGTAAGCCGTGCTGCAAGAAATTATCTTCATCTAAATAATTTTATTGATATTGAAACTCCCTTCTTAATTAAATCTACTCCCGAAGGCGCCAGAGATTTTGTAGTTCCTTCCAGAATGAATCCCGGAGAGTTTTATGCACTGCCGCAATCGCCTCAAACCTTTAAACAATTATTAATGGTAAGCGGTTACGACCGTTATTACCAGATTGTAAAATGCTTTCGTGACGAAGACCTTCGAGCAGATAGGCAACCTGAGTTTACACAGATAGATTGTGAAATGGCTTTTGTGGAGCAGGAAGATATTTTACAAATGTTTGAAGGGATGGTTAAGAGCATTTTTAAAGAAGTCAATGGCATTGAATACACTGAACCGGTTCAGCGAATGACATGGGAGGATGCGATGTGGAATTATGGAAATGATAAACCTGACATCAGGTTTGATATGAAACTAACCAATCTTAAATCACCATTTAAACAAATACCTGAAGAACAGCAATTCGCCGCACCCACAGGTTTCAATGTTTTTGACAATGCTGAAACAGTTATTGCAATAAATATTCCCGGCGGCAGTGATTATTCCAGAAAACAAACAGATGAATTAATAGAATGGGTTAAACGTCCGCAAATTGGTATGGGCGGGCTTGCTTTTATAAAAGTAAATACTGATGAAACTTTAAAAAGCAGTTTTGATAAATTCTTTAATGAAGAGCAATTAAGAAATCTCGCTACTCAATGCAATGCAAAACCTGGCGATCTTACTTTAATATTAGCAGGCAAAGAAGAACGCACTCGAAAAGCAATCAGCGATCTGCGTTTGTACATGGGTGAAAGATTAGGCTTACGAAAACCCGAAGAATTCATGCTTTTATGGGTTACTGATTTCCCTTTATTTGAATATGATGACGAAAACAATCGCTGGGTGGCACGTCATCATCCATTTACCTCGCCAAAGCCGGATCATATTGAGGTGATGATAAATAATGATCCTCAAATAAAAGAGGCTGAAAAGTATCTGGAACATCCATATGCAAATATTAAAGCCAATGCTTACGATATGGTTTTGAACGGTAATGAAATTGGCGGAGGTTCTATAAGAATCTATCAAAGAGACCTGCAGGAGAAAATGTTTGCAGCACTGGGAATGAGTAAAGAAGAAGCAAACCATAAATTTGGATTTTTGCTTGGAGCTTTTGAATACGGAGCTCCTCCACATGGAGGCATTGCTTTTGGGTTTGACAGGCTTTGTGCAATCCTTGGCGGTAGTGAAAGCATCAGGGATTTTATTGCCTTTCCTAAAAATAATTCCGGCAGAGATGTAATGATTGATGCTCCTTCAATAATTGATAATAAACAATTGAATGAATTACAGATTAAAATAGATGTGAAATAACACAATTTTTCACTTTTTATTACACTATCAATCTAACTTTATCCCTTACTAACTTAAATTATGAAAATCTATCGCCTGCTTTCAATTGTTACTATCACAATATGTATGCTATCCTGTGAAAAATCTGAAAATTCCGCAGATAATGATGTTAGCTGCTAAAACAATGCTGAATGTTTCTTATGGTACATCTTCTGAACAAACAATGGATATTTATTTACCTGTTAACAGAAATACTGCTTCAACAACGGTTTTAGTGATGATACATGGAGGTGGATGGAATAGCGGTGATAAAATCGATCTTTCACAATATGCAGATACCATGCGCAAAAGACTTCCTAATTATGCTGTTTTTAATATCAATTACCGGTTAGCTCTTGGCTCAAATCTTTTTCCCACCCAGGAGAATGATGTAAAAAGCGCCATACAATTCATTTTAAATAATTCTGCAGAATACCTTGTATCGAGAAAATTTGTTTTAATGGGGGCTAGTGCCGGCGCTCATTTAGCTTTATTACAAGGCTATAAAGCTGCATCGCAGGTAAATCCAAAAGCTATTATTTCTTTTTTCGGTCCTACCGATCTTATCGATGCATACCGTAGGCCATTGGACCCGCAAATTCCCCCTGGTTTGGTTTCTGTTATTGGCAAAACACCTACACAAGATTCTCTGCTTTATGCCAATTCAAGTCCGCTAAATTATGTAAGCAGTACCAGCTCCCCCACTATTCTATTATATGGCGGTATAGATCCTTTGGTTAGAGTTACGCAGGCAACAGCTCTTAAATCTAAATTAGAAGCTGCGGGTGTTATAAACCAATTCGTTTTGTATCCAACAGAAGGCCATGGATGGTCAGGGCCTAATGTATATGACTCCTTTAATAAGATAGAGATATTTCTTAAAGCAAACGTAAACTAACAGGCGTAAAATCTTTAGCTACAATCTTCTCTTCCTAATTTATTCGCTTAGTATAATATACCTTCTGCATTGTAAAAGAGGCAGTTTAATCATTTCCATTTTAAAAAGCAGCTTTATTTTTTAGGTTGTGCGCACAAGCTTTTATTACTTATGCAATCTATTTTTTATGAAAAGAAATTATTTGCTCATACTTATTTGTATATTTTTTACTGCGGCCTGTAATGACGATAAGGAAGTAAATACCGGCACAAAGAAACCAATTCACAAAATAGCACAGTAAATAATGAAACGGCTTCCCGGAAGGAAGGGCCGGAATTAATTGTACCGGACTTTAATGATCCGGCAGTTAAACAATATTACACAGGCTATTCTGCAAATTAACAAAGGTGGCTGCATCAATCCGTAACAAGGATGAGGAAGGTACAATGAAAATATTTCGAGAAGATGGTAATCAATGGGACGCCGAAAAAGATATAAGAAAATGATACAAAGCACCAGGTTTCACAAACTACTAATTGATTGGTAAGGTAATTTACTTTTTATTTCTTTTATTTTTTAGGAATAACAGCCAAGGGTGGTTTTTAACGTTTAGAATGCGGAGTTGGTTGATTGAACCGTTAGCTTTTAAATTAATTTTACCCTATGTGCTGTAAAAAATATTATTTCCTGTTTTTTATTTTGTTTTGTATTAAAACAAATGTTTTTTCACAAAATGATTCATCAGTTTTTGCAAGTTATACAACATCAGTTAACCGAAGTAAACTTTA
>JBBJOK010000124.1:5825-8110 GCA_037721545.1 Chitinophagaceae bacterium | reverse complement strand
CATTTTCTCAGCAACCTTATTGGCAACAAACTGTAAACTATAATATCAATGTGTCGCTCAATGATCAGGATCATTCTTTAAGCGGATATATGGATATAGAATATATAAATAATTCACCGGATACTTTACAATTTATTTGGTTTCACCTATGGCCCAACGCTTATAAAAATGAAACAACTGCGTTTGCAAAACAAGTGATAAAAATCAATGGAAAACGCAGGTGGAAATTATTTAAAGAAAAAGGATTTATTGATAGCCTTAATTTTAAAATAAATAACCAGGGTGCAAACACAGAAGCGCATCCTGAATTTATTGATGTTATAAAATTGATACTTCCTGCTTCATTAAAGCCGGGAGAAAAAATAAAAATTACTACCCCCTTTTATGTAAAGCTTCCTGAATATATTTCAAGAGGAGGGCATGACGGACAATCTTATATGATATGCCAATGGTACCCCAAACCGGCAGTGTACGATAGAAAAGGCTGGCATCCTATGCCTTATCTTGAACAAGGTGAATTTTATAGTGAATTTGGAAAATTTGATGTGAACATAACCCTGCCTGCACAATACGTGGTAGGCGCTACCGGTGAACTTAAAAATAATGATGAGCTGGCAACCTATAAAAAAATTGGCGCAGCTAATTATGTAACTACGCAAAACATAAAGTATTACAATTCCAACGTAAATAAAACACTACTTTATACCGCTGAAAATGTTCATGACTTCGCCTGGTTTGCTGATAAAGATTTTATAATTGAACATGATACACTTCAATTAACAAAAGAAAATATTATCGATGTATTTGCATTTCATCATCCCGGAGGGAACAAATATTGGGATAAAGCAACTGACTATATTAAAAGCGGCGTACGGTATTATTCTGAATGGATTGGCGATTATGCGTACCCGGTTGTGGCTGCAGTTGAAGGGCCACAAAATGAAAACTCAGGAGGGATGGAATACCCAATGATAACCTTAATTACACAACCCGGCGCATCTGAGCCAACACTGGATGCGGTAATAACGCATGAGGTAGGCCATAATTGGTTTTATGGAATTTTAGGCAGCAATGAACGTGACCACGCCTGGATGGATGAAGGATTAAATACTTATTATCAGTTTAAGTATGAAGCAGTAAAATACAGGAGTAACAGCATCTTTGAGAGACATCCTCCAGAAGTAAAAAATCAAAATGAGGATCAATACTTAGCTACCATTTATATGACCCTAAATAGAGTACCTATGAACATGCCAATTGAAACCCCCTCCCATATTTTTAATGACAGGGATTATGGGCTGACAGCATATATAAAAGCTGCTACATGGATGTATTTACTGGAACTTGAATTGGGGAAAGACGCATTACAAAAAACTATGCAGGCATATTTTACCTTATGGAAATTTAAACATCCCTATCCCGAAGATCTTAAAAATGTTTTTGAAAAAGTAAACAATAGAAACCTTGATATTCATTTTAACCTGCTAAAGAAAAAAAAGAATTTGTAAAATTTAAGTACTGCGTTTTATTTAGAATAAAAAATTAAATAACTGTAGCATCTTCTTTTCCGGGTATTTCCCCTTTGTCTTCTTTTTTCTCCTCTTCAATCGCTGGTATAGCCTCAGTATATATCAAACCAATTTTTGCTGCATGCTCTGCTGCCTCAACTGTGTTGTCAAGTATTATCATCTCTACCTTATCTTCAAAAAGTGATTTTGAAACATCTATGGCAATTTTCTCCCTATCTGGCAATTGTACATCACGAATATAAATAGTTAATATACGCCCCGGAAATTGCTTTACTACTTCCCTATAAATAACAGGGTCTTCCTGCCCGCTATCACCTACTAATACAAACTGCAGGTTTGGATAAGCTTCAAGTATTTGTTTAATTTCTTTAAACTTATGGCCCATATGCCCACCCCGTAACTTAGTTCCACCTCCAAAGCCAATATCCCTAAGCATAATAGGCCCTTCAGGAATCTTATTCAGATCAAGGAAGTCTTTTAAAAGATCATACATATTCCAGGGGCTGCTGCTTACGTAAAATAATGGATTATTACGTTTGCCATTGCGCCCAAGTTGCAATGCTTTATAAAACTCAGAAACACCGGCAAAGGGCAGTCTTGTTCTTGCATTGGCTAGCAAAACTGTTTTGCCCATGGCAAGTATATTTGTTGCAGCAGTTTTAATTACTGTATCATCTATATCGCTGATAATGCCATACTCTGCATCAGGTGGAGGTATCATTACTTCTGCAAATACCTGTAAGCTTTTATCAAAAG
>JBBJOK010000124.1:1827-5725 GCA_037721545.1 Chitinophagaceae bacterium | reverse complement strand
AAAATATTTGATCTTTAAATACTAATAAAAATTAAATGGGCGAAGCTGAAATAGTTACACATCAAGATACAATTATCATCAGTTCACACATCATCACCTACGGAGATGCGGCTGATGAGAACATCACAGCATTAATTCGTGAAGAAATTGAAACCATGTGGAATGAACCCAAAGGAATGGTTTATATAAATGGAATACAGTTATTCGTAACCTTTAGCATTACAGCTGCATTTCGAAAAAATATTGAAATGGAAGAAATCTATGGTAACACGGATGCAAAGAATAATTATTTCCGGATAGAAGAATATGCTTATGGTAATATATCTTTTGTAGATGGGTTGGGTTGCAACAGTGGCTATTTTAAACTCGAAAATTTATATGCAGGTTCCACAACGGCTGCACACGAATACGGGCACACGCTTGGTTTAGATCATCCGGAAGATATTGACTACAGGGGCAAAGGAATTCCTGGAATAATGTTTCCCAGGGGAACTTTAGTTGATCCCGAATTTCAATATGATCCATCAAAACAACCGGGAGATGTTGGAGGAACCATGCACCCCATACACAGAAAAGTTTTTGCTGAGGACATTGCATCGTTGCAATGGGAAAGGCTGAGGTTTAAAAATTCAAAAGCTATAATTGGCAACT
The DNA here is from genome assembly GCA_037721545.1 of Chitinophagaceae bacterium. Classification (GTDB taxonomy): domain Bacteria; phylum Bacteroidota; class Bacteroidia; order Chitinophagales; family Chitinophagaceae; genus Ginsengibacter. Next base: position 5,074 of record JBBJOK010000124.1, on the reverse strand, counting down.
TTACTAATGTGTTCCATTCCAATCATAGTAAATAAGAATAACGCCATGTTTTAAGTACACCTACGGTATCGCCTTTAAATATTATTCTTAAATTACGTTTAGTGCTTTTCCTTTTTTTCTTCAACCTCTCTTTCAGCTTTTTCGCTTTCTAATCCTTTGCCTGCTTTATGCATGAGGGAAGAAATAGGGCCTTCCATATGTTCTTGAGGGTCTGTTGTATGTAGCGTTTCAGGATCTGGCTTTACAGCAGCATCATTATTACTTTTTTTTTCTTTGTCCTTATCAGTCTGTTGATCTTCCATGATTTTTAGTTTATACTAACCATAGTATCAAATACATTGCCATATGTTCATCTGTTTTAAACCTTTACTGATAATAATTATTCGGTTGTAAGTAAATATTAATTTATAACCCGGCTCTGATGAAGAATAACAAATTCTATCAACTCCTCTAAAGCAATATTAGAACGGCTTGCTGCATCATTAATTTCATCCCGGGAAACACTTGCTGCAAAAGCTTTATCCTTTAAACGTTTTTTTACTCCTTTTACATCCATGCCTTCATATCCGTTAGGGCGCATTAATGAATATGCATGTACAAAACCGCTTAACTCATCAAAAGCAAATAACATTTTATCCATTTGGGTTTGTGGCTCTACCCCAAAATGAGCAGGCCCATGCGATGCTATAGCATGCAAAATTTCAGGATCAATATTTCTTTTTTCCAGTTCCTCAATAATTTTTTTGCAATGCTCATCAGGCCATTGGTCCCAGTCAGCATCATGTAGTAAACCTGCCATTTCCCATCTCCACTGGTCATCTTCGCTCAATACTTCTTTTTCTTTTGCCCAATTTTTCATCAGGTGTGCTACCTGTTTCATATGAAGTTTTAACCGGTCATTTAAAACCCATTCATTCAATAACTCTTCTGCCTGATTTTGAGATAAAACGTTTCCTGCATTTGCAGTATTGCCAAATGATGACCTGTTTAATTGCAAACTCATGTTCTATTTATTTTATGATAAGGATTAATCAGATTTTGCAATCTCATTCAATTAATGAAATATTATGTTTGTTCTTATTGGAGTGCAATGCTCAGATAATATTTCAACTTTATTATCTTTTTTAATTAACACAATGCTGCATCGTTGGTCTTCATTAAAAGGTGTGCCCCTATAACTGCCTTTGCCCTTCCAACGGGTACTTACTATTGCCGTATTACCATAAAGGGTTATTGCAATTTCACTGCGGCTCATATCCTGTAATGCATAAGAATTTTCGCCTGCAGTAGCTACCACACTATCCCTGCTGAATGTGCTGCCGCTTTGTGTAAAATAAATATATGCCGGAGATAAAACTGAATCAACAGACTTAAAGTTCTTATTTTCCCATCCGTTGTCAAATTTATTAATAGCCTCTATTACTTCTTCGTGCGTAATAGTATTTCTTTGTGAACAGGAAAATAATGTAGTCACAAAAAATAAAAAGATCAGGATTGATTTACTCATAAGCACCGTTTTAACTTGGCAATATTAGTACTTATTTTTTTCCTGTAATAAGCCTGTTAATGGCGGCGAAAAATGTTTATGTGTGTGGATTTTTTAAGAATCAGGAACTGTATGATAGATCTAGATGATCTAATTTCTCTTTTCCTGCTGTATAAGTAAGAATTTTTCGAACTCCTGCAAGGTAAAACTGCTTACATTATTTTTTTTAGTAAGCCCGCCTTTTTGCCCTGCCAACACACCGTATTTAATATTATCGTATTCCTCAATAGTATGTGCATCGGGGTCGATAGAAATAAGTACACCTTTTCCTATTGCAACATCAATCCACTTCCAATCCATATCCAGCCGGCGTGGGTGGGCATTTAATTCTATCACTACGTTATGTTTGGCGCAGGCATCAATTATTGTTTCGTAATCAACAGGGTAGCCTTTTCGGCTTAGGAGCAATCTGCCCGTCATGTGGCCAAGTATAGTTGTATAAGAATTTGCAATTGCATTCATCAAACGCATCATGGCCTTTTCCTGATTCATTTTTAAATTAGAATGTACAGAGGTTATTACAAGATCAAAAGAAGCCAAAACGTTATCATCATAATCAAGGCTGCCATCATTTAAAATATCGCTTTCTATGCTTTTAAAAATTTTAAAGGGTTTATATTTTTCATTCAGTGTATCAATCAGTTCATGCTGCACAGCAATTTTATCAGGAAATAAACCCCCGGCATAAAAAGCAGATTTTGAATGGTCGCTTATCACTAAATATTCATACCCTTTACTAATGGCGCCATTCACCATTTGTTCTATGGTATTGCTTCCATCACTAAAGTTACTGTGCGAATGAATTATACCCTTAATATCCTTTTCAGTAATAACGGGTGGCACCTGTTTACTGAGCGCTTTATCAATTATATTAGGCTTATCTCTCAGAAATGGCGGTATCCATTGAATATTATTTTCAGTAAAAATTTCTTCTTCGGATTGATACTTTTTGTTTTCATCCCAATTGAATTTAGTTTTCCATGCAGTAAAAAAATCTTCACTGCAACTGGTTTCAAACAAATTGGTATAAACCAAAGCAGTATTTGTACAGTAAAATTGAAGGAGGAGATTTTCCGGGCCTTTTGCTGTTATCAGGTTACCATTAATTTCAATTGTATAAATGGCACTATCAAACGCTTTTACTATTTCATTAGCTGTTGCTTCTGTTACCCATTCGAGTTTATCTATGATTAATAACTGCCTCCTGAAATCACCAGTATTATAAAATATTTTTTCAGGGAACCATTCCGCTAGTTTTTCTTGCCATGCAGTTGCATAGCTTTCTACTTGTGCATATAAATAATTGCCTGCATTGTTTAAATAAAACTCAATGGATTCCTGAATATTTTGTTGCGTTTTAGCTCCAAAGCCTTTATAATTCAATAACCGGTTTTCATTACAGGCATATAATAATTCACCGATACTTTCCACCTCAAGATCTTTCCATATTGTTGCTATTTTTTTGGGGCCTAAACCTTTTATATGAAGCATTTCTAAAATTCCGGGGGGCGTTTTTTCAAGGTAATCATCAAGTTCAGAAATTCTGCCGGTTTCCCGCAGCTCGAGTATTTTTTTTCCAATCGTTTCGCCTATGCCTTTTAATTTAAAAATTTTGTCATTTGCCAGCGATGATATTTCTTCAGAAAATTTTTCAATATTAAATGCTGCTGATGAATAGGATTTTGCTTTAAAACTGTTGTC
>JBBJOK010000124.1:0-1727 GCA_037721545.1 Chitinophagaceae bacterium | reverse complement strand
GACAAAATTGAAGAGGCCATAACAGATCAAGCCCAAACCAACCGCGGCTAATATATAAGAACCATAAGATGCTTCAGCTAAAAATTTAAATGCTTTGGATGTCTCACCCGCTTCAGAAGAATTTGAGTTAAATGCAGCTTTGGTAAATAACCAACCTATAATGAGCCATACAAAACCACGAGCAACATAGCCGATCTTGCCTGAAAGCAACAACAAGTTTTTATTAGCATTATGCCCGGCGTTTTCTACATGTTTGGTATACTTTTCTGATAAACCATAATAGATCTGATAAATACCCACACCTATAATTATTGCTGCTGCTATACCCAGTAGCCACTCGCCCAAGGGTTTATTTAAAATTTCCTGCACCATATCTTGTTTCTGATTTTCCCCTGAACTCTTTGAAGAAGAAAATAATATTTTTATTGCGAATGCTGCAAGAGATGCATATACCAAACCACTAAACATATACCTTGCCCTGGATGCAATACCTTTTGCATCTTTACCTTTTTCTTCTGAATCACCAAATGCTTGTATCCCTCGCCACAGGCAATAGCATAGTAAGCCCAGCGCAATTATGGCCAACATTATTTGTCCGCCGGTTTGCTTATGTACAAAACTAAACACTCCTTCTTTATCAGTATTATTTGTGGATTGCCCTGCAAAATTAAAGGCAGCCATAAAAGCCAGCACTCCCAGCAGGCAATAAACAACTCCTTTGGCGAGAAGCCCTGCCTGTGCGATGGGCTTTATGTATGAAGAAACAGATTGCGTAACCATATTACAATTATAATTAAAATACTAAGTAATAATGTATAGAAAATTTAATGTACACTTTTATATTGCCGCATGGGCCTTAAATATTTTATCCCCTCAGAAGTAAGAAATCGTGTACCCATAGGCCTCCATCCGCTTCCGCCTGATCTCCATGCAATAAAATGTAAATGAGGAAATGCAGTGAATCCTGTGTTGCCACTGAGGCCTATCAATTGCCCCTTTTTTACAGTGTCCCCAACATTTACCAATACACCATTTTTTTGCAGGTGCCAGTAACCCGCTCTTGACCCATCATTGTGTTGTATTATTATCAGGTTAGCAAATTTGCGATTTGATTTCTTTAATCCTCCCCTGTCGTTTTCTTCGGTCATTCGGATAACAACACCATCCCGGGCGGCATGTACATTTGTTCCGGGTTTCATCTTAAAATCGAGCGCTGCTCTGTTTTTATGCGAATAACTGCTAAAATATCCCTGCACCATACGATGAGTTGAACCTTCTGCATAAGGCAACCAATACACATAACTGGTATCTTCTTTTATTATGCCTTTTTGCAAAAGTTTTATCTCCCTTTTTTGTGGGTCTTTGCTTACAGAGCAAGCTTGCGTGATTAAAATAAAACTGAAAATAATTAAACGATATACAATATTCATCATGCTGAAAAATAACACTTCAATACAAAATGCACACCAAAGGCTGATACGTATTCTAAAACAACTATCTATCAGCCCATATTAAGTTTCATACTTTTGCACAAATGCAAACAATTAATTATTCAACCGAAAAGTTACTTTCAAATTTAAATATTGATGCACTTAATGATATGCAACTTGCCGCGATTTCGGCTATTGAAAAAAATAATAATATACTACTCCTCTCTTCTACAGGATCAGGGAAAACACTGGCTTTTTTAATCCCGATTTTGCAAAAGCTTGATGCTCAAATTAAAA
>JBBJOK010000123.1:0-8112 GCA_037721545.1 Chitinophagaceae bacterium | reverse complement strand
GTTGGTGGGAAAACATAAAGAGCTATTATACAATGCTGGGAAAGGAGTACAGCGTCGATCCGGTAATATTTGTTGGCATTCATATCATTGCTACTCCCCTTTTTGCCGGTGCGGTATGGTGGATTGTTTATAACAACAAAAAGAAACGTTTAATAATTGCGCCTGCTATAGCTGCATTTTTAATTTTTAATGCGGCTAATATTTATCTAATTTCTTTTGGCAAAAATTTTCCGTGGTGGATTTATGCTGTTCTTGCTGTTACAACTATTATTACCAGCTATTTCAGCATAAAAAAAATAAGAAAAAAAATAAATAAATAGTGTGGGGATTCTTATAAAAGAATTTTTTCTCCTTCCATCTTCGCTTCTTCAATTGCCATAATAAATCCCAAATTATTTTGAATCATCAATTCCATTTCACACTGATAATTAATTCAGCTTATAAACTTGAACTTCGAATTTTCCGCTTTTCATTTCAGCAGTAAACCTAACTGAGTTATCGCTATCATCTTCAGGTATCTCTATAACCTAGATACTCATGTAAAATTGTGGATGTGGTTTACTACGTCCTACAATCAACAGCACCCACCCCCATCATAAAAAAATGTACTTTCAGAAATAAAGATATCATTGCGTTGTAACGAACCTAATGCCCCGGCTGTTTTGTCGCAGACTGCCAGTGGCTGATTGGGTACAAGCACATGCCCTTTTTCATCATCAAAACTTTCTTCGCTACCATAATAGATCGCTGTTTTACCTGTAAATACACACGGTCCATCTTCTGGCATAGGATCCTTTATGGCACACACTTCTACGCTTTCAATGAATATCAATTTATCAGTATCGTAATTAATAGGATCTAAAATTCTGTAAGGTCGTTTTGCCCGTATCTCCACTGTTCCAAAACCTACATCGGTTATCATTTTGATGTAATCATTCAAGGTTAAAGATCCACTTAAACATAATGCCCGTAAACGTTCATCTTCCCGTAAGTTTTCGGGTATTTCCTGTTCACATGTCGGATCGGATAACACTAATCTTCCATGAGGCTTAAGTACACGATACATTTCCTCTAATGCTTTTTTAAGTTCATCATGTTTAAAAATATTGAACAAACAATTTTGAGCGGCTACATCAATCGAATTGTCTTCAATAGGCAAATTCAATGCATCACCTTTTACAAGTTTCACAAATTCTGACCTGAACCAGTGGTTTTGTTTTTCTGCTTCTTCAAAATTTTCTTTGCTCGCTTGTAACATTTCATCCACCACGTCAATACCCACAACACCATTTAACTGCCTGCTAAAATATGCAAACTGCAATAACTCCATTCCACCGCCAACACCAACATATAAAATTTTAGGATTGTTAACCAGATCCCTCGGATTAACGGTGCTGCCGCAACCATAATTCATTTCCAACATTTTTTTAGGAATACTTAATCCCGGCAATTGCCACACAGGAGTTGTTGTACAGCATAAGCCAACTTGTGGATTTTCTGCTGCTTCTTTGTAAACGTTCTTTGTTGTTTCTAAATAACCTTGTTGCATAATTTATTTAATTAATTGGTGAAAGATATAATAAAATAAAGCACTTAATGTTGCAGCAATTGGCAAAGTAAGCACCCATGATAAAAGAATTTTTGAGATCTCTTTATTGTTAGCAGTTTTGTTTACTAAACCAATACCGTAAATACTACCGACTGATACGTGCGTAGTTGAAACCGGCAAGCCAAATTTAGAAGCTGTAATTACCATTGCCCCTGTGATTAAGTTAGCTGTAAATCCTTGCCCATGATTAAATTTTGATATTTTTTTACTCATGGTAGCAGCTACTTTTTTTGCATTAAGTAATCCGCCAATTGCCATTACCACTGCAAGGATACCTACGTAAACAGGAATGTCCAATAAATGGGTAATCAATAAAAGCGAAACTAATTTCGGAGTATCATTTAATCCTCTTGCAAATGAAACAATAGCTGCACTGGCATAATGCAAATTGTTCAACAAGGGTTGAAAATTTATGCCAAGAAACCTGCCCTGGTATTGTATTGCACAATCTTCAGTTGTGCTAACTGTGGATTGTATTTCAGGTAATGCGGTATAATTGTTTGAAGTATTGGCAACCGCTGCTACCGGTACCCATTTTTTCCCAACACAAACACAGCTTTCTTCTGTAATGCCGGCGACCTTCCTTGATTTATGAAATAACCAATAAAACACAGTGCTTAACAAAACGGCAGCTATTGGGCTCAATAAAAGAGGAAGAAAAAATGTTTTACCAAGTGTGCTAAAATTTACGCCTGTGCCAACTGCAACTAAACCTGCACCAACCAATGCACCCACTAAACCATGGGTGGTAGATATAGGAAATCCTAATTTGGTAGCTAATAAAACAGTTGTACCCGCCCCTAATGCAACCGCCAAAGCAAAATCTGCTGATTGAATGATATTATCCGGCACAAGTCCTTTGCCTGAAAAGTTCTTTATCAATGTTTCAGCAAAAAAATAAGAACAAATTGAACCGGCGAAAGTGGCTACGGTAGCCAGAATCAATGCTGTTTTATAGTTTAAGGTTCCGCTGCCCCAAAGAGTAGCCACCCCTTTAAAATTATCGTTAGCACCATTTGAATAAGTGAGTAACAAAACCGCTATAAATAAAATAATCATCATAATTTTTAGTTTACCATGTATATCTCACAGTTAACAAACCTTGTGCTCTTGAGAGTATAGGATCGTACTGCCATGGAGTGTTTTGTGGATTTGAGAACGTTAGTTGAGGTGGTGTGCTTGTATTTGCCCGGGATACAGTAAGCAACTGGAAACTGCTGTTTAAAATATTGGGAACATAATATTGCCGCCCCCATTCTTTGGCAATTAAATTCGACAGGTTAAAAACATCAATAGAAAAACTGAGTGAATGAGAATGCTGGGGTTTACCAACCATAATGCTATGTACTACTTTAATATCAAGTTGCTGATTCCAGGGAGTTCTTGCTCCATTCCGTTGAGCATATTCCCCGCGGCGTTTACTTAAATATTCATCGTTATCTATATACTTATTTAATTGTGCCCATTGTACTACTGCCGGTATTACTACCGCCCCGGATGCATCTTTTAAATCAATAAGATTGCTTTCATTAAAATCACGGGGAATATAGATCAGATCATTATTCGGTGACCCATCCCGGTTAATATCCCCAATGTAAGTATACGTAAAAGGGCTACCTGATTGAGCTGTATAAACTAAAGTGATTGATGTATTACTGCGTTTTCCTTGTTTTACATATTGTAAATTTGAGATGCTCCTGTGTCTTAAATCGAAGTTTGAAAAGGAGAGTGCAGGCGCATTAGGGAGAATTGTTTGATTGAATTCCCAATTGGCTTGTGGCGAAACCCGAACACCATTAGAAATATCTTTGGATATGCCATAAGTATATGAAGAAGCAAAATTAAATTGCCTGGTTTTTTTGGCAATTGTTGTTGAAAGCTGATAACGATAACCCTCCGAAGTGTTGGTTAGCAGAAATACATTAGTAAAGGCTGGATTAATTTTTTGGGCATTTCCGTTTCCTAAATAAACAACCCGATTGTCACCGGCACCTTTAAGAAGACCTGTAGTGTCTTTCAAATTAATGGTTTTAAAAAGGACATCCCGAATAGTTTTTGTGAATATACCTTCCACCGTAAAACTCCATTCATCATTAGTTTTTATATCAATGCCCAAACTACTGCGCCAAACCTGGGGCATTTTAAAATTGTTATCCAGCAAATTAATTTCCCTTATACCGGGTTGATAAAATGCTGCAACCTTTGCAACATCATACTCCAGGGGTACAATTCCAGTTGGGCGAATATCAATATTTCCATACTTACTTCCATTGTTATAATATGGATATGCCAGCCATGAAAAAGGCATGCGACCATTAAAAATACCACTACCTCCACGAAGAACATACTTTTGGTTATTAAAAAGATTCCAATTAAAACCAAGGCGAGGAGCCAATTGTGGAGCTTTGCTTGATGTATTACTATAATTTTCAAACGCTTTTGTAGAAGTGACAGCAATACTTACGGGCTCACGATCGGGATATAATGTATGATCTAACCGAACTCCCACATTCAATCGAAAGTTTTTTCTAACCGCAATTTCGTCCTGCAGATATTGGCTAAGTAAAAAAACCCTGAAATTGGCAGAGGGATTGCCACGGTTAAATTCGTAATTATTGTTTTGCAGATTGTAAACACCCCGAATTCTACTTGGTTTGTCAGCATAGAAATCATCAACATTCCGGTAAGCCCATCTTCCATTAAAAGCAGTTAAAAAGCGATAATCAATATCGTAGAATTCATTATGCGTTCCAAGCGTAACTGTGTGTTTATTTTTATAAAAAGTAAGATTATCCGTTACCTCAAAAGTTTTTAGTTTTAAACCATACACAGCGGCTTCCCTGTATGCTCCTAAATAAATAGTATTTGCAGTATTGTAAGTAATTTCTATGTGAGGGAAAAATAAACCTTTAATCTCACGATGATCATTGGTTGTTGTAAATCCTAATATAAGATTGTTAGAAAATCGGTTTGAAAAATTAGACTTTGCCTCAACCACCGTACTATTGGTGCGACTGTAATGGCGAAATCCCTGGCTTCCAAAATTAAGCACGTTTACAGAGCGTTCTCCATTATCAGCAAAAGCAGATACATAATTATTTCTGAGGCTTATTTTATGTACAGAATTTATATTCCAGTCAACACGTGCAAAAGCCTTATTGCTATTGATTTTAAAGCTTAACTCATCAAACGTACCTAAATCATATCCATATCTTTTTAATACTGTATCATATAATCTTTGCGCAATATCTAAAGGGATAGCACTTCCTTTACCCGGGGCAAACGATACGGGTTCCAGCCGCCTGCTAAATTCCAGAGCTCCAAAATAAAATAATTTATTTTTTATGATTGGTCCACCAAATCTGAATCCGGTTTGGTAATCGTGAAAGTTCTCAATTTTTTCTCTCTTATTATCAGCACTCCTGCCGGTTATCAGCTGATTACGACCGGAAAAAAAAGTAGATCCTGAAAAAGTATTGGTGCCGCTTCTTGTAACTGCGTTTATGCTGCCACCGGTAAAATTCCCTAAAGTAACAGTGTAAGGTGAAACTTCAACCTGTACTTCCTGTATAGCTTCTAAACTTATGGGCTGAGTTTTAGCCAAGCTGCCCGGTGTGCCTGTTGCTTGTGAACCCCCTGCGCCACTGGCTGGCTCTGTAAATCCAAATGCATCGTTAAGTGCTGCGCCATCAACGCTTAAATTATTGTAGCGATAATTTGTTCCTGCTAAAGTATTACCATTAGCCTGCGGGCTAAGTCTTATAAAATCCTGAAGACTACGTGTGATGGTTGGCAAACGTTCTAATTGATCTTTGGAAATGGTGGTACGTACGCCACCTGTGCGGTTGTTTATTTTTTTTGCGGTTACAATAACTTCAGAAAGAGATTCAACATTCAATTGCAATGTTATATTTAAAGCAAAAAAATTACCAAGTTGAATTTGAATATCCCCAACGGTTTCTTTTGCAAATCCGGCAGCAGTAAAAGTAATAGTATACGGTCCGCCACTTCGCAAGTTGGGTAAATTATAAACCCCTTCTTTTTGCGAAATAGTACTGTAAATCGAACCTGTTGGAACATGCAATGCCTGTACAGTAACGTTTTCAGGGGATTGCCCTGATTGAATATAGATAATACCCCTGATGCCCGAACTGGTAATTTGCGAAAATGAAATAAAATAAAATAAAATAAAAAATAGGGTTAAATGTAACCGCATATTAGTTGTTTAGTAAGAAATCAGAAAAAATGAAAGTGAATTCGGTGTAATTATTTTACTAAAGGGGGGCCCCTTAATCCTGAAACTCCAACTAAAAAATTAACTTGAAAAAATGGCAGTTGCTTCTGATAAGCATTATATAAAGAAGCTATAATACTTGAGATAAATTGAAAAACTGTATCAGTGATTGATAAGAGTTTAAGGGCATTGATTAATTCATTGTAAGATGAAATATCATCCAGTTTTGGCAATGTATGGGTGTATGCGTTAGTGTAATTGGCATGAGCCGTTAAATCAGTGAAAACCCGTGAAGTTTGCCAACTAATTCTTTCAAAATCTTCTTTACAAAACTTTTGCTTTGTAACACCAATCAGGTATACGCCACCATTGCCAGTAGTCCCCATTACCATATCATGCGTGCACAATTTATGTGCGGCTTCCACTATCTTATCAGCTCTTAACTGCAGGCAATCGTTTCCTATTATAATAACTTTTTTAAAGCCTTTACTAAAAACACCTTCTATAGCATTGCAAAGCTTTTCACCAAAAGAAAATCCAACCTGTTCTTTTTCTGTGATTATAACATGCGGAAGCGATGTTTGCCTGATAGTTTTTAAGGAATGATCTATAAGTTTATCGGCAACCTTTTTATTTTGCTTGTATGATTTTGTTTTAAGAAAATTTTTAGCTTTTGCTTCAGATGAGCTTGTTCTGGTGAAAAGTAATAAGGCAGTATCAGCGGCGGGATAACTCAACTGTTAACTTTTTTTTAAATTACGGTATTGTTTGAATATTGGTTTTTATTAATAAAACGTAATCAGGTTACAGCTCCACCACAGCTGCTTCCCGAACCTGCAGTGCATCCAAAGCAATGCTGGTTAACAATTATATTTCTTGCATTTAAAACATTTGTATTAAAATCTTTCAAATGCTTTGATGAACCTTCCACTTTTAAATCAAGCATCTGGTTAAAATCACAATCGTATAAATAACCATCCCAGCCAATAGAAATTGTATTACGGCACATAACATTAGCAGCTGCTGAAGGATTGTAAGCAGCTAAAAGTTTCTCCATATATTTTTCATAAATACCACTTTGCAATAAATAATCTAAATATCGGCTGATAGGGAGATTGGTAATTGCAAATAAATTATTAAATTCAATATTGTACCTTTCTTTAAGTTCCTTTTTATATTCTTTTTCTAAAGAATCCTGCGGCGGTGGCAAAAAAGCACCCGCAGGATTGTAGACAAGATTTAGTGTTAGTCCCGAACCTTCTTTACCATAGCCAACTTCATTAAGCATTTGCAATGCTTTTATACTGTCTTCAAAAACGCCATCGCCACGCTGCCGGTCAGTTCTGTCCTGTGTATAAAAAGGAAGTGAAGAAACAACTTCTATATTATGTTTTTTATAAAACTCAGGTAAGTCATGATATTTTTTATTAGCAAGAATAATAGTCAGGTTACAGCGTACAATAATATGTTTATCGAGTTTTTTTATTTCTTCTACAAACCACCTGAAGTCAGGGTTCATTTCAGGAGCGCCACCGGTAAGATCAACAGTTTTTAATTGAGGGTTTTCTTGTAAGGCCAGTAAACATTCTTTCATTGTGACCCTCGTCATAATCTCTTTTCTATCAGGTCCGGCATCTACATGGCAGTGTTTACAAACCTGGTTACACATCTTGCCAACATTTACCTGAAAGATTTCTACCCCAGTGGGTTTCAAAGGATACAATCCTGTTTCTTCAAGCTTCTGCTGAAAAGGTACTAGGGCAAAATCACCTGTACTACCATGTTCAATAATATCCAGCTGCACATCTGAATCCGCTAATTTATTATGCTGGCGTTTAAGTGATTTTAATTTATTTTTTTCTGCAAACACAAATGGTAATTAATATTTTAATAAGATGATTTCAATTGAGGATAATACAACAAAGTAAAAATTACATAGCAATATCTTTAACCTTGTTCATCATTTGTACACCATGTACTAAAACGGCACCCCCTTTTATTGCTGATGCAACATGCACGGCTTCCATCATTTGCTCTTCACTCCAACCTTTTTCAAATGCATCATTGCTGTAGGCATCAATGCAATAAGGGCATTGCACGGCATGAGATACTGCTAAGGCAATTAAAGACTTCTCACGTGCAGATAGTGCGCTGTCTTTAAAAACTTCACCATAATAGGAAAAAAATTTGTCTGCCAGTGGTTTTTGCCAATCTGCTACATTACCAAATTTTTTTAAATCTTCTGCATTATAATAATGATCACTCATTT
>JBBJOK010000122.1:4359-8125 GCA_037721545.1 Chitinophagaceae bacterium | reverse complement strand
TGTTGCACATCATATTCACCATGAACTAAAAATAATTTCTTTACCTCTTTAGGATTTTGGCAGGCAAGCCATTGGCAAAGATCATCGTAGTCACCATGCGCACTCATACTGCGGATCTCGCCTATCTCTGCATTTACTTCATGAGGGGCTCCAAAAATATTTACTTCTTTAGGACGCAATTTCAATCTCCCTCCCAAAGAATTAGGTTCACAATAACCAGTCATTAAAATAGTGTTACGGCTATTTTCAATATTATTACTAATATGATGTTTTATTCGTCCTGCTTCTGCCATACCACTTGCTGAAATAATTACCAGCGGATCTTTGCTGTAGTTAAGCATTTTACTTTCTTCTACCGATTTAGTAAATCTTAATCCTTTGAAACCGAATGGATCATTATCTGTTTCGATCAGTTTTTGTATCTTTTTATTAAAATATTGAGGATAGCTTTTTATTACCTGTGTGGCCTCTTTACTTAAAGGGCTGTCAACTATATATTGTAGATCCGGTAATCGGTTTTCAGTCTCCAGCTGGTTTAAAGCAAATAATATTTCCTGAGTTCTGCCTACACTAAAAGCCGGCATTATCAGTTTGCCTTTTTTCTGCAAACAGGTTTTAGTTATCCATTCAAGTAGAAGTTCCGTTGTGCCAGATATTTCCTCGTGCAATTTGTTACCATAAGTTGATTCTAATAAAATATAATCTGCCTGTGGAAATTCAGCCGGTGATTTTAATATTACATCTCTGTATCTGCCAACATCTCCGGAAAAGGAAATTCGTGTTTCTTTGCCATTCTCTTTAACTTTTAAATGAATTGTTGCACTGCCAATAATGTGCCCCGCATCTCTATACATTACCTGAACATTTTCATCAATAGCAAACCATTCATCATAAGGAACGCTTTCAAAATGATCTATCGCTTTTAGGGCATCCTCAGTGTTATATAAGGGAAACAGGTAAGGCAAACCTTCAGCTGCTCTGCGCTTGTTTACAAACTTCAGGTCATTCTCCTGTATACCGGCGCTATCCAGCAATAATATTGATGCTAAATCCTTGGTTGCTGGAGTAGCAAAAACTTTCCCGTTAAAACCATCTTTTACCAGCTTTGGAATTAATCCGCAATGGTCAATATGTGCATGAGATAAAATAAGATGATCTACTGCGGCAGCATCAAAACCAAAGTCACTATTTAATGCATTCGTTTCTTTACCCATCCCCTGAAACATTCCGCAATCGAGTAAATATTTTTTACCATTTGATAAAGTGATCAGATGTTTAGAACCTGTAACAGTTCTTGCTGCGCCGTGAAAAGCAATCTTCATAATAGAGAATTATAAATTAATAGTAATGATGAAGATACCAAACAAAAATTCTTTACATCTTTTTTACTTTAAACGACCAGGTAAATACAAATTCTGCAATTTGCTCACCCGCTTTACTGGTACCTGTAGATTTTATTGTTATGATTTTAGATTCTCCGGTAGCTTTTGATTCTTCTATTGCATCATATATTGCCTTTCCGGATTCACAAATAAAAAATGTTTTATCAATGGCTTTTTTAAAATAGGTTGCTTCCATATTTGTAATTAACATGGATACTGAAGGAGATCGTTTATAAATATGCATCATCGCCAATACACCGGTACTCATTTCTGCGGCCATTGCTAAGGAGGCAAAATAAGTTGACCGAAAAGGGTTTTGGGTTAACTATTTAAACGGTACTGATACTATTGATTTTGTTTCATTAATGTTTTCAATTTTTATTCCTGAGAAAAATGCTGCGGGTAATTTAGTAAATAAAAACATCCTGAATTTTACAGGATGCTTAGCCAGTTTTAGAAATTTTTCTATTGAAGAATTCATAACTATTATTATTTTTAAATAACCTGATTTTTTAGCAGATCCTCGAAAACATCTCTTTGCCTGATTAATCTGGGGTTGCCATTTTCTACCAGCACTTCGGCGGGCCTAAATCTTGAATTATAATTGGAAGCCATTTGAAACCCGTAAGCACCTGCATTATAAAACACTAAATAATCCCCTTCTCTAACTTCATTCAATGTTCTGTCCCAGGCAAAAGTATCTGTCTCGCAAATATTTCCCACAACAGAATATGTTTTCTCCTCACCCTGGGGGTTGCTAACATTCTCTATGCGGTGATAAGCATCATAAAACATAGGACGGATGAGGTGGTTAAATCCACTATCAACACTCACAAATGTTGCGGCTTTAGTCTTTTTAATCACATTTACTTTTGTAATAAAATATCCGGCTTCACTTACCAAAAACTTTCCAGGCTCAAACCATACTTTTAAAGGCCGGCCACCGGGATTTGGATGCCCGGCAAATAATTCATTTACTTTTTCAGCAAGCAAATTAATATCAGTTTCCGAATCCCCTTTTTGGTAAGGAACTTTAAACCCGCCGCCCAAATCGATAACTTCAAGCTCTTTAAAATGAGGAATAATATCAAATAGTACTTCAATACCTTTTACAAAAACATCAACATCTTCTATTTCGCTACCCGTATGAATGTGTAGGTCATTAATGTGGATATTATGTTTATCAACCGCTGCAATTATTTCATTGATTTGATCTATCGGAATACCGAACTTACTTTTTTCATGGCCGGTAGAAATTTTTAAATGGCCACCTGCCATTATGTTAGGCCTCAATCTAATACCAACAGGATAGCTATGCCCAAATTTCTTCCCGAATTTTTCCAAATTAGAAAGGCTATCGATATTGATAATAACTCCAAGGCTTTGAGCTTCTTCAATTTCACTAAATGCGATGCCGTTAGAAGTATATAATATTCTTTCAGCAGGAAAACCGGCATGCAATGCAAGCTTTACTTCATTAATAGAACTGCAGTCAATATTGGCACCAAGCTCTTTAATATACCTGAGAATATTTATATTGGTAAGTGCTTTACAAGCGTAAAAAAAAGCACTATCAGTATTTTTAAATGCAGTAGTAAGTTTGTTATATTGGTATTTTATTTTTTCAGCATCATAAACATACAGCGGAGTACCAAATTTCTCAGCAATGTTTACCAACTCAATATTTGATAAAGTATTTGACATCGGGCGAATTTACAGTATTGTGCTGTACCATGCCTACTTAGAGATGAATTAGGGATTTTAAATTTTTATTTTTCTGCTTCTTCAATAGGATCCTCAATGGTTACTTCTACAGATTGTTCATTATGAACCTTAGTAGCTTCTACCAATTCTTCCATCAGTACTTCTTTTATTTTAGGAAGATCATCAGGGCTATTAATACCGAAATAATCCATAAAAGATTTTGAAGTTGTATAAATAAGTGGCTTACCAACTGCATCTTCATTTCTGCCGGCTATAATTACCAGTTCTTTTTCCAATAATTTTTGTACGGCATAATCACAATTAACGCCACGTATGTTTTCAATCTCGCTTTTTGTAATGGGCTGTTTATAAGCAATAATCGATAAAGTTTCCAGCGAAGCTGTGGATAATTTTTTTAGATATTTATCGGCATTAAGCTGTGCAATCGTTGTATGGTATTCCTTTTTTGTAAGAAATTGCCAGCCACCTCCGCTTTCTTTCATTTCAAAAGCATAAAATTCTGAATCATATTTTTCACGAATAGCTTCTATTGCTGATTCAACCTGGTCAAGCGAGGCTTTGTCTTCTATAAATCCCAAAGCATTGTTTATGAGATCTACCAATTCCAAAGTACTCAATGGTTTATCACTGGCAAATATTAATGCTTCAATATGTGGAAT
>JBBJOK010000122.1:2321-4259 GCA_037721545.1 Chitinophagaceae bacterium | reverse complement strand
TCCATTGCTGTCATCCGGGCCCCATGCTCACTTGCATTTGCATCCAATACGGCTTTATATAATTGCGTATTTAATATTTTTGGCATTAATTCTTCAATCAATACGTTTTTATCTGGTTCAAATATAAAATCCTGCTGTTTTGCACCTTTTATTTTTTCAGTTTTAGCTACCGGTAAAAATTGTTCTGAAACAAATTTTTGAGTAGCTGCGTTTTTAAACTCACTATAAATAAGTTCAACTGCATCAACCTGGCCACTGGCAAAGGCATCCATTGCAAATTTTGAAGCTTTTTGTACATTCTCAAAGCTTATATCTAAAAAAATATTCCAGTAATGATCAATTACTTTAAAATTATTTTTTGAAAAATGCTCATAACCTTTTTTACCTATAGGAAGAAGCTGTGCATTTCCCTTGGCACTTTGTTCGCTGTACTTTTCCCTGATTGTTTGCTTGGCTAGTTTTATAAGATTACTATTATACCCGCCGCATAGGCCCCTGTCGCTAGTTACAACTATAACCAGCACTTTTTCAATTGGTCTAACCGTTGCCAGGTTCATGCTTATATCGCCATCAGCATTACTTACAATATTACTCAACATTTCCTGCAATTTTTGAGCATATGGCCGCATTTGAGTGATAGCTTCCTGTGCTTTTCTCAATTTTGCAGCACTTACCATTTTCATTGCCTTGGTAATTTGTTGTGTACTTTGTACACTTTTTATCCGGTTTCTTACTTCTTTTAATGCACCACTCATTTACTTGTATTTACGGGGTGCAAAGTTATATCAATGGCGTTAATAAAAAAAGATGACAATGATATAGAAAGAAAACCTCCGCCAAACTTGTTTATAACTTTAATTTCATACCCTATTTACTTAACGCACCCTTAGTAAATGGCTATTTAGTATTTATTACCTTTGCGCAGTGTCATTTTGGTTACCAGGTTTTTCAGCATCATATTTGACAATTAAATTTCTTATCAGTAATAATTAATATAATAATACGGTTATATGGCAGGTTTACTTTCTAAATTATTTGGCGGTAATAAAAGTGAGAAAGATGTAAAAAAGATAAGCCCTTTGGTTGCAGATATCAATCAATACTTTAATCAATATCAGTCTCTATCAAACGATCAGCTCCGCAACAAAACACAGGAATTTAAAGTACGGATAAAGGAATATCTTTCTGAAACTGATGCTGAGATTAATGCAAAAAAAGATGAAGCTGAAGCGCTCACCACGCTTGACATTACCGGGCGAGATGCAATTTACCAGGAAGTAGATGCAATGCGTAAGGATAGAGATAAGAAACTGGAAGAGGTTTTAAAAGATATTCTTCCGGAAGCTTTTGCAGTGGTAAAAGAAACAGCAAACCGGTTTAAAAATAATAAAGAACTGGTTTCTGCCGCAACTGAATTAGACAAACGCCTTAGCATCAAAAAAAATTACATTAAAATAGAAGGCGATCAATCTATATTCAAAAATACATGGACGGCTGCCGGCGGAGAGGTTACCTGGAACATGGTTCATTATGATGTTCAGCTTATTGGCGGAATGGTTTTACACTCGGGTAAAATTTCTGAGATGGCAACAGGTGAGGGAAAAACATTGGTATCTACATTACCTGCGTACTTAAATGCCTTGGCTGGGGAAGGCGTTCATATTGTAACCGTTAATGATTACCTGGCACGACGGGATAGTGAATGGAACGGAACTATTTTTGAATGGCTGGGTATTACTGTTGATTGTATTGATAAGCATGATCCCAATAGCGATGAACGCAGGGCTGCTTACAATTCTGATATCGTTTACGGTACTAACAACGAATTTGGTTTTGATTATTTGAGAGATAACATGGTTCACTCACCGGATGAAATGGTACAACGTAAGCATCATTTTGCAATGGTAGATGAAGTGGATAGCGTTTTAATTGATGATG
>JBBJOK010000122.1:0-2221 GCA_037721545.1 Chitinophagaceae bacterium | reverse complement strand
CGTAAGCATCATTTTGCAATGGTAGATGAAGTGGATAGCGTTTTAATTGATGATGCAAGAACGCCGTTGATTATTTCAGGTCCGGTACCAAAAGGCGATCAGCAGGAATTTCTTGCACTTAAACCAAGAATTGAAATAATTGTTAATGCCCAGAAAAAAGTTACCAATACATTTTTAATAGAAGCAAAAAAGAAAATTGCTGAAGGTAACGATGATCCTAAAGATGGTGGGCTTGCACTAATGCGTGCCTGGAGAGGATTACCGAAGAACAGTGCATTAATTAAATTTTTAAGTGAGCCGGGTATCAAAGTAAAACTACAGAAAAGTGAAAATTTTTATCTTGCCGATCAGCAAAGAAAAATGCCTGAGGTAGATAAGGAATTGTTTTTTCATATAGATGAAAAAAGTAACCAGGTTGAATTAACCGATAAAGGAATTTCTCTAATTACAAAATCAGGAGAAGACCCCGAATTTTTCATTTTACCTGATATTGGAGTTAAGCTGGCTGAAATTGAAAGAGGTGAGTTGCCTGCAGAGGATAAACTACATCAAAAAGAACTTTTGTTGAATGATTATTCTATAAAAGCTGACAGGATTCATACTGTTCAGCAGTTATTAAAAGCCTATACATTATTTGATATTGATGTTGAGTATGTGGTGATGGACGGGCAGGTAAAAATTGTAGATGAACAAACCGGTCGTATTCTGGATGGAAGAAGATATAGTGATGGCCTGCACCAGGCAATTGAGGCAAAGGAAAATGTGAAGATAGAAGCAGCTACTCAAACGTACGCTACTATTACTTTACAGAATTATTTTAGGATGTATCATAAGTTAGCTGGTATGACGGGTACGGCAGAAACGGAAGCGGCAGAGCTTTGGGATATCTACAAATTAGATGTGGTAACTATTCCTACTAATTTACCTGTTACCAGAATTGATACGCAGGACCTTGTTTATAAAACCAAAAGGGAAAAATATAAAGCAGTTATTGAAGAAGTAGAAAAAATGCGGGAAGCAGGGCGGCCAATTCTTGTGGGTACAACTTCAGTAGAGGTTAGTGAATTGTTGAGCAGGATGCTTAAACAAAAAACAATCCCTCATAATGTATTGAATGCAAAACAACATCAGCGGGAAGCTCAGGTAGTAGCAGAAGCAGGATATGCACAGGGTGTTACCATCGCTACAAACATGGCTGGCCGGGGTACTGATATTAAGTTAGGCCCGGGTGTGGTTCCTTCAGGTGGGCTTGCTATATTAGGAACGGAAAGGCATGAAAGCCGCCGGGTGGATAGGCAGCTTCGTGGAAGGGCTGGAAGGCAGGGTGACCCCGGAACTTCACAATTTTTTGTTTCTCTCGAAGATGATCTGATGCGTATGTTTGGCAGTGACAGAATAGCTTCTTTAATGGATAGAATGGGTTATAAAGAAGGTGAAGTAATTCAACACAGCATGATTTCTAAAAGTATTGAGAGAGCGCAGAAAAAAGTTGAAGAAAATAACTTCGGTATAAGAAAAAGATTGTTGGAATATGATGACGTCATGAACAAGCAACGAACCGTAATTTATGGTAAGCGAAATCATGCTTTGTTTGGCGAAAGGCTTGCTCTCGATCTTGATAATGCATTTTATTCTGTTGCAGAAGGATTAATAATTTCATTCAAGGAAATGAATGACCATGAAGATTTTAAATTAGCAGCTATCCTTAATTTCGGAATAGATACTTCTATAACGGCAGAAGAACTGGATAAGGGTGACGTAAATTCTTTATCTGAAAGATTGTATGAGGAAGCAAAATCTCATTACAATCATAAAACAAAGGCAATGAGCGACCAAACGTTGCCCGTTATTAAAAATATTCGTAAAGAACAAGGCTCACACATTGAAAATGTAGCAGTGCCTTTCACAGATGGGAAAAAAGCAATACAGGCATTAGCAAATCTTGATAAAACAATTTCATCTAACGGAGAAGAATTGATAAATGCGCTGGAACGCAGCTTAACATTGGCATTGATAGATGATGCATGGAAAGAACACTTAAGAGCCATGGATGATTTGCGGCATAGTGTACAAACTGCGGGGTATGAACAAAAAGATCCGTTGGTTATTTATAAGATAGAAGCATTCAATGCATTCAAGCAAATGGATGACCAGGTAAATAAAGATATTGTAAGCTTCCTCTGCCATTGCGGAATTCCTGTGGAGCAAAATCAACCCGGAA
>JBBJOK010000121.1:3104-8174 GCA_037721545.1 Chitinophagaceae bacterium | reverse complement strand
TGGAAAAAAATAAGAAAAAGACGTTTGGTGAATTTTTGAAAGAATTATTCGGAAGAAGCTAATACAAACGTAAACGGTAGATGGAAATTCTCATGTTTCACGTCTGCTGTTTCAGGGAAAACATATAAATGAAATGATACAAAACGAATTTAAAATACCAGGTACATTTGACCCTGGCTTTCCCCCCTCTCTCGTAAAAAATGATAAAAGAGCGAAAATATTTATTTGGATTGTTTCAATTATAGTTTTTTCTGTAGTTACAATTCTGGCCAGGGTAAAACTAAATGTTAACCTGGGTTTTGATCCGCATTTTTTTGCCGCTGCAAATGCCATATTAAATTCGGGTGTTACCGTTTTATTAATTGCCGGCTTACTGGCAGTAAAAAAAAGAAATTATTTGCTGCATAGAAATATAATGTTTGCGGCAATAATTCTTTCCTTACTTTTTCTTTTATCCTATATCTGCCATCATTTATTTACCGGGGATACTAAATATGGCGACCTTGATCATAATGGAATTGTAAGTGCAGAAGAAAAAACGGTTGCAGGTTCTGTAAGGTTGGTATATTATTTTATTCTGCTTACACATATCCCGCTAGCAGGAATTATTTTACCTTTTATATTGTTTACTGCTTACCGCTCTCTTACTGGCGAATATGAAAAGCATAAAAAGCTGGCAAGAATTACATGGCCTGTTTGGTTGTATGTAGCTATTACAGGTGTAGTGGTGTATTTGATGATTAGCCCTTATTATCAGTCATAGCTCCAACTCCTTCCCCGGGTCCCAAAACAAATTTTTGAAATCAATAATTACATCTTCTTCAACTTTTATTTTTTCTTTTGCTAGCAGTTCCTCCATCAATGTGGGGGTACCAAAATGCGCTTTACCACTAAGCATTCCATTTCTATTAACCACCCTATGGGCAGGTACTTTGGGTTTTGCCGAGTGTGCTAAATTCATTGCCCACCCAACCATTCGTGCAGAAAGTTTTGTTCCCAGGTAATTGGCAATGGCACCATACGAAGTAACCCTGCCTTTAGGTATCTGTCGAACCACTTCATAAACATTTTCGAAAAAACTATATTCCCTCGTCACACTTTTAGGTGTTTCTGTTTTTTTAGTTTTTGAATTATTTTTTAGCTTTTTCATCTTGTCTTAATGATAAGAGTTTAGTTCTTTGAGGCTCCTGAACACATTTATAATTGAAAGGGCAATGCCTGCATCCGTTGCCGCAACACGTTCCTCTGAGTAAAAGATATTTTTCAGTAAAAACCAATAACCCGATTTTATCAAGATAATAATCTTCATGTTCAATTAAGGGATTCATAAATTAATTAGAGTTTAATGCATCATTTAATTTAGCATCACTAGGGTTTAAGCTTTTTGGCAATAAAAAGCATAAGTAAAAAACCGTATTACTCTTTGCAATATCAAGGCTTTCATAATGGGTTTTAATTTTTAAATCCGGTTTAATATCTTTTTCTTCATAAAGATTATTATAATCTGTAACGATTTTTAAATCATATAATTCTATAACCATTTTAGTAAAATAATAAAGGTCTGGCGAATCTGTTTTTAGATGAATAAGCCCATCGGGTTTTATAATTTGTTTATACAATCTTAAGAATTTAGGATGTGTCAATCTTTTCCTGGCTTTTGATTTTCGCAAATGAGGATCCGGAAAGGTTATCCATATCTCTTCTACCTCATTTATCTTAAAATATTGGTTGATCTTATCAATCTGTGTTCTTAAAAAGGCTACATTAATTGTTTTATTGGCAAGCGAAATTTTGGCCCCTGCCCACAACCTGTTCCCTTTTATTTCAACACCTATAAAATTTTTTTCAGGATAAAGTGCGGATAAACCTACAGTATATTCTCCTTTTCCACAGGCCAATTCAAGAACGATAGGGTTATTATTATTGAAAAAATCTTTCCAGTTACCCTGCATGTTTTCAGGGTATTCCAGCACATTGGAGAATGATTTTATTTGTGTAAACCTCAACAGTTTCTTTTGCGCCATATCTGCAAAAGTAATTATGGGGCAGATACAAATAGCACAATGCTAAAGCTTTGAATGTTTTGCTTAATTTTGTATTGAATCCTTTACAAATGAAAAATATATCTTCCCCAGCCAATGGAGGTATAATAGTTATTTTAATCCTCCTTTTAATTACAACAACTTATAATGTTGGTGCACAACATATACAATATCGGCACAAGATCAAACCTGTTCCGGAAATTGTAAACAAAGTTCCTGCAGTAGATACAACTACAGCAATCAAAGTAACTAAATCAGCAGTAAATATCAATCCCCGGCCAAAGAAAAAATTTGTTGAAGAGCAGAATATGTGCAATTTAATGTCTCTACCTGAGCTTGCTCCTCAATTGCCCGTTATCATAAATAATGTATCTCCGCAAATGGTAAAAGAGCTAAAAGAAAGATATGCAGGTAGGTTATATAGTATTACCAAACTTAACATGATAGATGATAGGTTAAAATATAAATTAAAGATCTGCGATAATGACAACGGTAAGTTTAGAACCGAATATCTCGACGCAGAAGGCAAAATCATCAATGACCCGGATTTGGATTATGATTGATTACTGAGGGTTGCAAATTGCATAAATTTTTTAGCAGAGTATCCTTTATTTCATGTCTTTTAAACTTTCCAATCCTTTTTCAGTAATGAAATAAGCTGTTTTTCGCTGAAAATTTTTATAGGTATGGGATTTTATCTCTACTAACCCCTCAACAAGCAATTCATGTTGAAAATCTTGAGATTTATAGGTGCCCGGCTCTTGTCCTGTTATTTCTTTTTCATAGCAATCCTGTAGTATTTCATACATTTCTGGGGATAATGGTAATGTCATAAAAAAACAAACGATTATTTATTAGAAAGGGATTTGGTAAACGGTGCGAAATTGCAAAACATTAAATAAATTTCCAAAAATTCTTTAGAGAGAATGGTGCGTACTTCATATTTTTCCTCTCACATCCAGTGCGTCTCTTAAACCATTACCTAAAAGATTAAAAGCCAGTACTAGTATCATAATAGCAATACCGGGGGCTAATGCCAGTACGGGATTATGTGTTATGATAAAGTTGTAGTTTTCTTTAATCATTAACCCCCAACTTGGTTGCGGAGGCTGCACGCCAACTCCTAAAAAGCTTAGCCCTGCCTCTACAATAATTGCAGTAGCAAAATTAGATGCTGCGATAACTATTACCGGCCCCAAAACATTCGGGAGAATGTGCCTTACAATTATCCTCATATCTTTTATACCCAATGCTTTTGCAGCCTGAATATATTCCATCTCTCTTAAGGCTATTACTTGCCCACGAATAAGCCTTGCAACAGAAACCCACATAGTTAAGCCTACTGCAATAAAAATTTGCCAAAAGCCTTTCCCCAGAGCAAGGGTAATTCCGAAAACCAGTAATAATGTTGGGATACTCCAGATAACATTAATCAGCCACATAATAATATTGTCGGTTTTGCCTCTGAAATATCCTGCAAGAGAACCGAGTATAACACCAATAGTTAATGAAATCAACACAGTAATTAATCCTACTGCCAAACTAACTCGTACACCTACAATTAGCCGGCTTAAAATATCTCTGCCAAATCTATCAGTACCCAGCCAAAAGGTTTTTGAAACTATGTACTCTTCAGATGCCAACTTCTTTTTAGAAACACTTATCCTCTCTTCAACTCCATCATCAATAAATTTTTGAATAATTACCGAGTCGCCAGTGGCATGATAACTATTTATTGGAATAAGGTTGTACGCATCTTCTTTGCCATATAATAGCCTTTCGAAGAAATTAGTAGAGGGTACTGATTTCTCTTTTTTTATTTTAATAAAACTTTTTTTGTATCCGGGCTTTTTCGCTTGTATCTCTACAATTTGCCTATCTGCATTTGGCGTAGTATCATTAGCGATAAAATATGCAAAAATGCCGGTGAGAATGGATAAAAAAATTATCACTAACCCAAACATTGCCCCTTTATTCTTTTTCAATCGCCTAAAGGCATTTTGGGAAAAAGAAAAAGATTGACTTGTAAGGTTAGACATAATTAAGAAGAAGATTCAGCAAATAAACAAATTAATTAATCATTTTACTTGTCTTTGCTTCCATTTGTAAGTACCAAATTTGCCTAGCCAACCTGCAATAACAGTGTACACAATGTGAAAGGGCTGTGCCAAAGGAAACCACCAAAGTAATTTTTCCTTTTTAAAAAATTTTGCAATGGGATAAAGAAAAAACAATTCGATGATAGTTTTTGCTATCAGCACACCTATAAACAAAAAAAATACGGAAGAATAAAAGATGGAGAAAATTCCTATAAAAAGCATCCAGGCATTAAATAGATATACTAATAATAAAACAGCAGTGATCTTTTTATCAGTGTATTTATCCGCCTTGCTTGCCCACCGTATTCTTTGATTAAAAAAATCTTTTAGTGTTTCTACAGTTTTCGTTTGCACAATTGCATCAGATGATTTTAAAAATAAAATTCTATCCGGATAATGGTCAGCCATTTTATGCATCAGAAGCATATCATCCCCGCTTGCAATATTATCGATGCCTGTAAAGCCTCCAACTTTTAAAAAAGCTTTTTTTTCATAGGCTAGATTTGCCCCATTGCACATGCTGTGAAATTTTTTGAAAACCGAAGCGCCTGTAATTCCCTGTAATGTCATAAAATCCAATGACTGAAATATTTTTAAAAAACTATTTTCAGAATGATAACTTACCGGAGCAGCAATAAATGCCGGTTTTCTGTTTTCATATGCTGAAGCAATTGTTTGTAACCATAGCGTTGGAACAATACAATCTGCATCGGTAGTTACAATTAAATCACCCTTTGATTTTGATATAGCAACTTCGATCGCCTTTTTTTTATATGAGTTTACACTTCCTTCTTCTGTAAAATCTTTTAAAGAAATAAGTAAAACATTTTTTTCAGCAAATGATTTTACAATTTCACCCGTCATATCTGTTGAAAAATCATCAACTACAATTGTTTCAAATAAATTTTTTGGATATGATTGGTTGGTAA
>JBBJOK010000121.1:0-3004 GCA_037721545.1 Chitinophagaceae bacterium | reverse complement strand
GAAAGTAATGCTTTTGAAACTTTTACTCCTGAGGATTACACTGAGGAGCAGCGAATGGTTAGAGACATGTGTATACAGTTTTTGAAAACAGAAGTAATTCCTGTTGTAGAAAGGATGGACAAAATGGAACCGGGACTTATGCCCTCATTAATGGAGAAAGCCGGGGAACAGGGATTGCTGGGAGCATCTGTACCGGAAGAGTTAGGAGGCCTTGGGAAAGATTTTGTAACCTCTACATTAGTGAGTGAAGGTTTAGGGGGTGGTTATTCGTTTAGCGTAGCTATGAGTGCCCATGCTGGTATTGGTACATTACCAATTTTATATTTTGGAACAGAAGAACAAAAGAAAAAATATGTTCCTAAGCTGGCTTCAGGTGAGTGGAAAGGGAGTTATGGTTTAACGGAGCCTGGTAGCGGTAGCGATGCATTAGGAGCAAAATCAACAGCTACACTTTCTGTTGACGGCAAACATTATATTCTTAATGGGCAAAAGTGCTGGATAACAAATGGCGGTTTCGCAGATGTTTTTACCGTGTTCGCTAAAATTGATGGCGAAAAATTTACTGCCTTTATAATAGAAAAAGGAACGGAAGGTTTTACCCAAGGTGCCGAAGAGCATAAAATGGGAATTAAAGGTTCATCAACTGTACAACTTTATTTTCAGGATTGTAAAGTGCCGGTTGAAAATCTTTTAGGCGAAATCGGGAAAGGGCATATTATAGCCTTTAATATTCTAAATATCGGTCGTTTAAAATTAGGTTCAGCAGCAATCGGGGGTGCTAAAATGGCCTTAACCACTTCAATAGAATATGCCAATACAAGAGAGCAGTTCAAAACTTGTATATCTTCTTTCGGGGCAATAAAACATAAAATTGCTGAGATGGCAATTAAGATTTATGCTGATGAAAGTGCTTTATACAGAACAGCAAAATGGATTGATGACAAAGAGCATGAATTATTAGTTGCGGGTAAACCATTTAATGAAGCAATGCTGGGGGCGGCTGAAGAGTATGCTATTGAATGTGCTATGCTCAAAGTTCACGGAAGTGAAGTTCTTGATTATGTTGTTGATGAAGGTGTTCAAATACACGGTGGTAATGGTTATAGTGATGAATATTTAATTAGCAAAGCCTATAGGGATAGCCGCATCAATCGTATTTATGAAGGAACAAATGAGATCAATCGATTACTTACTGTAGATATGATTTTAAAACGTGCAATGAAAGGCAAGCTTGATCTGATGGGGCCTGCGATGAATGTACAAAAAGAATTAATGAGCATTCCTGATTTTAGCAATGATGATGAAGCTTTATTTGCAAATGAGAGAAAGGCCATTATAAATATGAAGAAAGCTATTTTAATGACAGCGGGGGCGGCAGTACAAAAGCTAATGATGAATTTACAGAACGAGCAGGAAATTTTAATGAACATCGCTGATATGATGATAGAAACTTTTCTTTCAGAAAGTATTTTATTGCGAATCATTAAAATGGCGGATAAGAGCAGTGAAGAAGCATCCAAAATTCAGATTGATATGATGCATTGCTACATAATCGATGCAACAGATAAAATAAATAAATACGGAAAAGATGCCATCAACGCTTTTGCTACCGGCGATGAGCAAAAGATGATGTTGTTGGGATTAAAACGCTTTACTAAAGCTGAACCATTCAATAGTAAGGATGCAAGAAGAAGAATTGCCGATAGAATGATAGCGGAAGGAAAATATTGCTGGTAAAACCTTTAGTCTAACTTTATACTTTTACTCATTTACCATCTGTGTTATGTAACTTTAGGGTGAAATTGAAACGATGAATGAAACTATCACATCTCCCAAACCAGCCTTAACTGCAAAGGATTTTGCTACCGATCAGGAAGTAAGGTGGTGCCCCGGTTGTGGCGACTATTCAATTCTGGCTCAAGTGCAGAAAATTATGCCCGGCCTTGGTATACCACGCGAAAACATAGTTATCATTTCTGGCATTGGCTGTAGCAGCCGTTTTCCATATTATATGAATACGTATGGTATGCATAGTATCCATGGCCGGGCAACCGCAATTGCCAGTGGATTAAAAGCAAGTCGCCCGGAATTAAGTGTATGGATAGTAACCGGTGATGGCGATAGTTTAAGTATCGGAGGCAATCATACCATTCATTTATTAAGAAGAAATTTTGATGTAAATATTTTGCTTTTTAATAATGAAATATACGGTTTAACAAAAGGGCAATATTCACCTACTTCAGAACAAAAAAAGGTAACCAAGAGTACCCCCTTTGGCAGTATAGATCATCCTTTCAATCCTGCTGCTTTGGCTATGGGAGCTGATGCAACTTTTGTGGCAAGAAGCATGGATAGAGACCCCAAGCATTTACAGGCAATGATTCTTAGGGCACAGCAGCATAAAGGATGTTCATTTTTAGAGATATATCAGAATTGCAACATTTTTAATGATGGAGCCTTTGAAATTTTTACAGAAAAAACGTCTAAACCAGAAGAGGCTTTGTTTCTTGAGCAGGGGCAACCATTGGTTTTTGGTACTGCAAAAAATAAAGGAATAAAATTAGATGGTTTAAAACCGGTTGTGGTGGAAATAGGAAATGAAATAACGGCGGATGATTTATGGATACATGATGAAAAAGATTTTTACAAAGCGCAGATACTTTCCCGAATGTTTGATGACCCAAGAATTGAAGGACACTTCCCCAGACCGTTTGGTGTTTTATACCAAACCGAACGGGCATGTTATGAAGATGTAATGACAATGCAAATAGAAGAAGCCGTTGCAACAAAAGGCAAAGGTGATTTAGATAAGCTTATAAGAGGAAGGGAAACATGGACGATAAATTAATAATTTTAAATATATGCAGTTAATAAATCTATTTCTGTCTCTGTATCAAGATGAACTACAGAAAAATTATAATCCTGCCTGCTTTATTTTTTCTTTCTCATATTATTTATATCGGTTGCTGTAAATGCCCTGAAGTGTTTGAACGTTATTATGAGG
>JBBJOK010000120.1:3643-8204 GCA_037721545.1 Chitinophagaceae bacterium | reverse complement strand
TGCCAATTCCATCCCAATGTTCGGGAACAGATAAGTCAGATAACAGCATTTTAAAGATTTAATAAAAATATTTTAAAGCTCATCTGACCACTGATGAGCTTTTTTTATTTGTGATGAATATTCAATTTAATTATCACTCATAAAAAAGAAAAAATGAATACATCACAACGGTTAACTCCAACATTAAATTCTGGCTCAAATTATTTTTTTAATGGGATGTTCAAAAAAATTTATAAGTTTGTGCCAGAGATGAAGACAACAGCAATACATATTTTTTCTACCTGCATTATTTGCATTTGTTGTATTATGCCGTAAGGCTAATATTTTATGGCCCTTACGGCTTCCCTAAATTTTATTTCATTTTTTTACATCTAATCACTTAATCATTTACTTTTTTCACTTAAAATTAATATCATGAGCAACAATCTTCGTTTTGAAACATTACAGTTACATGCCGGACAACAAATTGATCCGACAACCAAATCAAGAGCAGTTCCTGTTTATCAAACCACCTCTTACGGTTTTGATAACTCAGAACATGCAGCAAATCTTTTCGGACTTAAAGTTTTTGGAAATATCTATACCCGTATAATGAACCCCACAACTGATGTGTTTGAACAGCGTATCGCAGCCCTGGAAGGCGGAGTAGCGGCATTGGCTACGGGAAGCGGACAAGCAGCACAATTTCTTGCTTTAAATAATATTTTACAGGCAGGCGACAATTTCGTAACTACTACTTATTTATATGGAGGCACCTACAATCAATTCAAGGTTGCATTTAAGCGCCTCGGGATAGAAGCAAGATTTGCAGACGGAGACAATGTAGAAAGTTTTGTAAAACACATAGATAAAAATACTAAGGCGATCTATTTAGAAACTATTGGTAACCCCCGCTTAAATATCCCCGATTTTAAAAAGTTTGCTGAGCTGGCGAAAGAATATGATCTGCCATTAATTGTTGACAATACTTTTGGAACCGGCGGATATTTGTTTCGCCCATTGGAGCATGGGGCAAATATTGTTGTTGAATCTGCTACCAAATGGATCGGCGGACATGGCACAACCATTGGTGGTGTTATTGTTGATGGAGGAAACTATAACTGGGCAAATGGAAAGTTTCCTCAATTCACTGAACCCTCCGAAGGATATCATGGATTAAAATTCTGGGATGTATTTGGAGAAGGTAATCCTCTTGGTTTACCAAATATTGCTTTTATTATTCGTGCACGGGTTGAAGGGTTAAGAGATTTTGGCGCTTCGCAAAGTCCATTCAATTCGTTTTTATTATTACAAGGATTAGAAACATTATCTCTGCGTGTACAACGTACGGTAGATAATGCGCAGGAACTGGCTGAGTGGTTAGAGAAACACGATTTGGTAGAATTTGTAGAATACCCGGGATTAAAAAGCAGCCCATATCATAAACTGGCAAAACAATATCTGACAAATGGCTTCGGCGGCATACTCAACTTCGGAGTTAAAGGGGATAAAATAAATGCGAGCAAATTTATTGATTCATTAAAATTGGTAAGTCATTTGGCAAACGTAGGTGATGCAAAATCTTTGGCTATTCATCCTGCTTCTACAACTCACGAACAATTAAATGAGGAAGCACAGATTGCAGCAGGGGTGAGACCTAACCAGGTAAGGATAAGTGTAGGTATTGAGCACATCGAGGATATTAAAGCTGACCTTGAGCAGGCTTTTGAGAAAGTGTTTGCAAAAAATTTGGCATAACATATTTCGCTGATACATCACCTATGCTAAAAATTGAATAATTAATTTTGCAGTACAACATATTTAAATCGGATCAAGATTTTTCTTTAGAGTCGGGGAGCATTCTTCCCGGCTTTCATCTTGCCTACACAACTCAAGGAAGATTAAATGAAAATAAAGATAATGTTATCTGGATCTTTCATGCATTAACTGCTAACAGCGTTGCAACCGAATGGTGGCATGGGTTGATTGGCGAAGGGAAATTATTTGATCCTTCACACTATTTTATCGTATGCGCAAATATGCCTGGCAGTTGTTACGGAAGTATTGGTCCACTCGATGTAAATCCTAAAACCAAAGAACCCTACTACCATAATTTTCCTTTCTTCACAATAAAGGATATGGTAAAGTCTTATCAGCAGTTAAGAGAATTTTTAGGAATCTCTAAAATTTATGTAGGTATTGGTGGCTCTATGGGTGGGCAGCAATTATTGGAATGGGCTGTTGAAGACCCGAAATTATTTGAATTTATTTTTCCGATTGCAACCAATGCAGTTCATTCATCGTGGGGTATTGCATTTAATGAATCGCAACGAATGTGTATTGAAGGTGATGCAAGCTGGCAAGACAAAACGGAGACTGCCGGTATTGAAGGAATGAAAGTCGCAAGAAGTATAGCGCTTATCTCTTATCGAAACTATATAACCTATTCTGCAACCCAATCTGATGAAGCCATTGAGAAAATAGAGAACTTTAAAACTTCTTCTTATCAGCGCTACCAGGGAGAAAAATTGGCGAAACGTTTTAATGCATACAGTTATTATTTTCTTAGTAAAGGCATGGACTCTCATAATGTTGGCCGAAACAGGGGTAATGCACAGATAGCATTGCACGAAATAAAGGCAAAAACATTGGTAATAGGAATCACTACAGATATCCTCTTTCCAATAACAGAACAACAATTTATTGCTGATAATATTCCTCATGCACATTTTAAAGCGATTCATTCAAATTATGGGCACGATGGGTTTTTATTGGAATTTGAACAAATAGAAAAAATTATTAAAGATTTTCTTATCCAGCAAACATTAGTAAACGATAAACTACAAATATCAACATTATGACAGCACATAAAAAATTAACGATAGGTGTCTTTGGATTTGGTGTAGTTGGAGAAGGGTTATATAAAGTTTTACAGCAAACAGCTTCATTGAATGCTAGCATTAAAAAAGTGTGTATTAAAAATTCAAATAAAAAAAGAAACGCACCGGCAGAATTATTCACTACCGAAAAAGATGAATTACTGAATGATAAAGAAATAAATGTAATTGTAGAAGTAATAGATGATCCGAATGCCGCATTTGATATTGTTTCTACAGCTATAAAAAATGGCAAAGCAACGGTAAGCGCCAGTAAAAAAATGATAGCGGAGCACTTACCCGAATTACTTTCTCTTCAGCAACAATTTAATGTTCCGTTTTTATATGAAGCTGCCGCCTGTGCGTCTATCCCTGTAATACGTAATCTTGAAGAATATTATGATAACGATTTGTTGCATTCCATCAAAGCTATTGTGAATGGATCCACCAATTTTATCCTTACAAAAATTTTTGAAGATTATCTCACATTTAAAAATGCACTGTTACAGGCACAGCAACTTGGTTTTGCGGAAAGCAATCCTTCACTTGATGTAGAAGGATTTGATGCGGTGAATAAATGGAGCATTATACTCGCTCATGCCTATGGAATAATAGAGCATCCAAAAAATATTGTTTTCACCGGCATACAAAATATACAATTGAGTGATGCTGTTGTCGCGAGGGAAAAACATTATGGAATAAAGCTGGTTGCCCAGGCACAAAAACAATCAAATGGAAAAGTTGCTGCTTTTGTTTTACCGCAGTTTGTGCAGCAGGATGATCATCTTGCCTTTGTAAAAAATGAATATAATGGCGTGGTAATAGAAAGCGGGTTTGCCGACAAACAATTTTTTTATGGTAAAGGCGCCGGAAGTTTTCCAACCGCCTCAGCGGTACTGAGCGATTTATCTGCACTTCGTTATGATTATAAATACGAATACAAAAAATTATCCCATCACACTCCACATGAATTAACCCACAACTTTTTTGTGAAGTTTTATATAAGCTTTGATGATTGGAAAGACATCCCTAAAGAAGATTTTGAAAGTATTTTAGAATGGCATGCGGATCAGGAAAGAAAATATCTTATAGGAATTATTCATTTTACTAAACTGCAACAGGATGACTGGTGGAAGAAAAATAATGTTTCACTGATCCTTACACCTGACCCCATCATTGAATCAATGGAAATTAGAGATCTTAAAAAAAGAAGTTTAGAGCTGGCGGGGGTTGTTTAAAATATATTTAACCAATTCATATTAATTTGTCAGGTGTAATTGGTAATTCCCGAATACGTTTTCCTGTTGCATGATACACTGCATTAGCAACAGCCGCTGCAAAACCAATTAGTGCCACCTCACCTATACCTTTTGCACCTGTAGGATTTAGGATCGGGTCTGGCTTGTCTACAAATAATGAGTCAATGTGCGGCACATCTGCATGAACAGGTACATGATAATCTGCGAAATTATTATTTACCCACCGCCCATAACGATCATCAATAACTCCTTCTTCCATTAAGGCCATACCAATTCCACCAACTACCCCGCCAATCATCTGGCTTTTTGCAGTTTTGGGGCTGATTATTTTTCCTCCATCAGTTGCTACTACAGCCCTGTTTATTTTTAGTACGCCTGTTGCAGGATGCACCAAAACTTTTACAAAATGCACAGCATAAGAATAGGCAACATATTTTTTCATCTCTT
>JBBJOK010000120.1:0-3543 GCA_037721545.1 Chitinophagaceae bacterium | reverse complement strand
AAAACTTTTACAAAATGCACAGCATAAGAATAGGCAACATATTTTTTCATCTCTTCATTCCCTTTTGATTCTTCAGTTACCTCCAACTGATTTAAATTATTTTGCTTTAATATATCGGAATAAGAGAGTCTTTTTTTTCTGTCTGAAGCCAGAGTGATAAAACCATTTTCAAAAATAAAGTCTTCGATTTTTGTCGTATGTATTTCTGTTGTATGAAAAACTGAGCTCTCTTTGGCTAATTCTAAAAGCTTCTTTTTTAAAGAAACACATACATCATGCACAGCAGAGCCTAGTGTTGAAGTTGTTGTAGAACCCCCTTGAGTTGGGCCTGGAGGCAATGATGAATCACCTAATTCAAAACTTATTTTGTTGCCCGGAATGCCCATGGAAGTAGATGCAATTTTCGTCATGGCAGTTGCTGTACCCGGACCACTATCACTTACTGCACTTTGCACGATCAATGTGCCATCAACAAAAATTCTTGCCAATGCTTTTGCAGTTCCCCTGCCTGCACCAAAAACACCTGTACCCATTCCATAACCTACCATCCATTCACCTTCTTTCATAGAACGTGGTTTTGGATCACGGGCCTTCCATCCAATTTTATCTGCACCTAATTGGTAAGCTTCTTTTAAAAATTTACTGGAATAAGGTTTTCCGCTTTGCGGATCAGTTTCTGCATAATTCCGTAAACGCAATTCAATTGGATCTATATTTAATGCGTAGGATAATTCATCCAGGGCCGATTCCAATGCAAATGTTCCGGTGGCTTCTCCCGGCCCACGCATCCATGTAGGTGTGCTTACATTAAAAGGATATACATGATAGCGTGTAGTAACATTTGGGCATGCATATAAAAATCTTGAAACATCCACCGACCTTTCATTAAATACTTCATACATAGATGTTATTGAATCTGCTTCGTGCGTAATGCCCAAAAGTTTTCCATCAGCAGTTGCTCCTATCCCAATTTTTTGTTTAGTATATGGCCGATATCCTACCAGATTAAACATCTGGTTCCGGGTCAATACTAATTTAACTGGTTTGCCAGTTATTTTTGCGCCGATTAATGCGGCAATAGCATGAGGCCATGTGCGAAGAGCGCTACCAAAGCCGCCACCAACAAAAGGTGCATATACCCGTACGTTTTCTTCTTTTAGTTTAAAAGCATTCATTATGCTTCGTTGAGATGATTTTACTCCCTGTGTTTTTTCATACACAGTTACTTTATCATCTCCTTCCCATAAAGCAATAGTAGCATGCAATTCCATGGGGTTATGTACCTCAATAGGTACAAAATATTCAGCCTCAATTTTAACCTGGGCATTTTTATATCCATCCACTTCGCCGCGGATATTATCTTTATACCGGGCATCTTCAAGGGCAATAACTGATTTTCCTGCCTCATCAAAATTTGTTTGATGTTCGTCTTTTTGGTATTGTGTTTTTACCAAAGAAGCCGCATACGTAGCTCTTTCAAATGTATCTGCCACTACCAATGCAATGGGTTGTCCATCAAAATATATTGCAGGTCCATTAAATACCTGAAAACCCTTTCCTCCTGTGGGCCCTTTTACAGGATTACCACCTGCCTCATATCCGGGAACCGTTGGAGAATTGAGGTGTGTAATTACAGCAATAACTCCCGGGGCTTTTTCTGCAGGCTTTGTAACAATTGCAGTGATACTTCCTTTTGCAATAGTACTTACTACCAATACTCCATAAGTAATATTAGAAATATTATGCTCAGCTATAAATTTTGCTTTACCTGTTACTATTTCTCTGCCGTTTACTCTATCATCCTCATCAGGAAAAAATCCCATAATTTTTTATTTTTAAGATAGTCCCGAAACTGTTTTCAATGTTTGCAAAATTGTATTCGGTGCAAGTTTTATTTTAAAATTGTTGTAACCATATCCTTTTGCATCTTTCATAGCAATTGAGGCTGCCTGCTTAAAATTTTCAAGGGATGCTGTTTTCCCTTTTAAAAAATTTTCTGCTGATAGTAAGCGCCATGGCTTATGTGCTACGCCGCCCATTGCAAGTCTTGCATTTTGAATAGTGTTTCCTTTCATATCCAGCGCAGCAGCAACTGATACCAAAGCAAATGCATAAGAAGCACGATCACGAATTTTTGTATATAAAATTTTTTTATCGAATGCTTGATTATCAGGAACTTCAACAGCCGTTATCATTTCACCTCTTTGCAGATTATTGTCTTTCTCCGGAGTTAGTCCCGGAAGCCGGTGAAAATCTCCGAAAGGAATTCTTCTGTCTCCCTTATTACTGCTTATTACAACAGTTGCATCTAATGCACTTAAGGCTACACACATATCACTTGGGTGAACAGCAATGCATTTATCAGAAGCTCCGAGAATTGCATGCATCCGGTTGTATCCTTTTAAAGCGCCGCAACCAGTGCCGGGTTGCCTTTTATTACAAGGCATTGTTGTATCGTAAAAATAAGTGCAACGGGTTCGCTGCATCATGTTGCCACCAACTGTTGCCATGTTTCGCAATTGAGGAGATGCCCCAGCTTGTAAAGCCTGTGAAAGCATTGGCAGTTTTTTAAGTACGAGTTCGTGTTCTGCTACTACACTGTTTAAAGCCAATGCGCCAATGCGAATAAAGCCCTTGCCCTGTTCAATATTTTTTAATGGAATATTATTTATGTCAATTAATTTTTGAGGAGAGGAAACGCCTCTTTTCATCAGATCAACAAGATTAGTTCCACCTGCAATGAATTGTGATGTAGCATCTTTATTTAATGCATCTATCGCAGCTTTTTGTGTAGAGGGCCTTACATAGTCGAAATTGATCATATGGTACCTCCTTTTTGTTTTACTTCCATTATGGCATCAACAATATTCGGGTAAGCACCACATCGGCAAATGTTACCACTCATGTATTGACGGATTTCATCTTCAGAATTGGCATGTCCTTCTCTAACACAGGCAATGCCGGACATTATTTGCCCTGGTGTACAATATCCGCATTGGAAGCCATCATGTTTGATAAATGCCTGCTGCATGGGATGAAGCGTATCTCCATCAGCCACCCCTTCTATTGTTGTAATTTTCTTTCCATCCTGCATTATTGCTAAACTTAAACACGATAAAACTCTTTTACCATTTACATGAACAGTGCAGGCACCGCATTGCCCATAATCACATCCTTTTTTTGACCCGGTAAGATGTAATTGCTCACGCAACATATCAAGAAGTGTAACACGTGGCTCTAAAGAAAGTTTATGCTGTATCCCATTTACTTCAATTTGCAGAGACTGTTTTTCAAAATACTCCGCAACTTTTTCATCTAAATTATTTCCTGTTGCTTTAAGCAATGCAGGAGATGCTAAAGCAAGAGCAGTTAAAGCTGAGGATTGTTTTAAAAATTTTCTGCGTGGATTCGGTGATGACAGCTGATCATTGTTATCGCATTCGCTATCGGGAGCCATAGATCAAGTTTATATTGAAATAGTAAATTACGAATTTTATTATTCTAAATTCATCAGGAAAGCTAATAAAATAAAAACCTCAACAA
>JBBJOK010000119.1:3827-8225 GCA_037721545.1 Chitinophagaceae bacterium | reverse complement strand
GATAAATTGATTGTGCAAATTTTAGCCACATAGATAATTTTCTTTTTAAATCATAATTAAAATTGAAATAATATCTATATCCTTTATCATAAAATACAGGGATAGAGAAACTATAAAGCACATCATTTTCATAAGCATACAATCTGCTATTGTAACTATCCGTTTCAAAATATTGTAAACGCATATTCCCTGAATATGGCTTTTGCAGTGGCTTGTATATTATATCACAAAACATTAAAAATCCTTGCTCAGGAAGTGGGCCTTTTTTATCGTACCATAATAATTCAACTCTACTTCGCAAAGTTAATGCTGGATGTATTTTATAACTTAACTGTGACCTCAAACTTTGCTTTGGCCTGGCAATTACTGGATTTAGTGCCAACTCCCCGATATTATAATTAATCGCTTTTATTTCTGATCGATACCTTGAATAAATTTCTGTTTGTTTGTTGGGTTTATAGGTTATTTGAAGTAAATAATCTTTTCCTGATGTTGGTGCGTCAACTCTAAATCTCAACCATGGAAATTCATATATATCTGCATATGCATCTATTCTCAATACGTCTGTTGGGTTTATGCTTATGCCCGCATAAAAACCATTTTCATTTGTAGGAAATGTACTTTCAGTAAAGGCATTGGTGTATAGGGATTGGTATCCCTTTGAGATTTTTCGATGGATAAAACTCAGATCAACTCTTGCATCTGTACTTATCAACAACCCATTAATAAATGCTTTATCAAATCTTTCTGTTGTTGCGGCTTCCCCAAAAAAATGCATGTTTTTAAAAGTATAGCTATAGTCAATGCTGTAATTGCCCCAACTGCTTCCGCTCAACGCATATTTATTATAAAGCCGATCAGGTTTATTAACCGGATATTTAAAATTGTAGTGCACTCCGTTTAAGCCAAGATGAAGGCTATTTTTTGTAATTGATACATTGCCTCCAAAAGTTAATTGGCCCTGAATGTTTTTATCAGCCACTTCATTAAGGGTTCTGTGATAACCCGATGTTTGAAAAGATGAAACAAAGTCTTCATATTGCAAAGTGTCAACAATAAAATTTGCATCTACCTTGCGATAACTTAAAAATGCAGTTGCTTCTAAAAATCTCTTTTGCAGTGTAATACCGGCACCTCGGTGAAACAAAATTTCTCCAGCAGAATTGTAAGGGCGAAGCACATCAGCTTGTCTTTTAATATTTAAAACATCTGAACTTTTTTTAAAAGCCAGACCCATCCAGTGAGTTAAACCTTGCCCAAGATTTACAGTAAAATCTCCGAGTGCAAGAGATTTTATAATGCCAACATTTCTTACAAAAAAATGAGCTGAATAAAAATCGAAACCTGCTCTTTGAGCACCTTTAAAAAATTGCTCGCCTGCATCCTTCTCGGCAGAGATACCATATTGCAAAAGGTTTTTATAAGAATATTTATAACGGATAAAAAGTTTTTGAGGGCTGCCATAATAAAAACTTTTTGTTGTATCCCGCAAATACCCATTTGATTTTTGTAACACCTGTGAACCTCTTGCCAGAAAGCTACTTTCACCGTTTTTTAATCTGGTTCCTAATGAGGCAAATAAAGCTGGCTGCACGGTTACGGTAATGTATGGAAGAATCTTTTTTATCATGGAAATATTCCATCCCGGTATTGCCTGTAATTCATAAATATTAATAATGTTACCAAAGAGGTTTCTATAAGAAATCAAATTATGTATTTGTAAAGCAGTAAGCACTGTCAATACTTTTAAATCACTTTCAGTTGCATTATTAAGATTTATAGGATTACCAATATAATACTGCATTTGTTGTAGAAATGCATCATCCTCTGTTTCTACATCTTCGGAATTTTCGGTGAGATTTTCCAGTTGCTGTTCGATAATAATAGGAGGAGAAGAGGGTGTTTCCTGAGCATGTGCAGTGTAACAAAAAAATTCTACAACAATAAAACTAACAATCCACAAAAGTTTTAAACCCAAAGATTTTTTCACTCTTCCTTTTTATTAAAATTTATACTTAGCATAATACCAGGGGTAAACCCCAGCTGCGGATGATAGCCACCGGTTATATCTAAGCGAAAAATATTCCAGCTAACGCCGGCACCAATATAGCTGTTTGCGGTTTCTGTTGATGTGCCTGCCCTCACAAAAAATTGCTTTTCAAAATTGTACTGAACTCCCACATCTGCATTTATTGGCTGATCTTCTTCTTTTATTATTTCAGCACTTATTAAAAACTTTTCTGATGCATCGTAACCTATCCCAAACTTATAAATAGAACTTAGTTTTTCATTATTCATTTTTGATAATTTTCCGCCAACCGGATTATAAACATGAATACCGGCATGTAATTTTTCAGAAAGATGTGTAATCACACCTATTTCAAAATTTAGTGTAGAAGCATTTGTGTAACCGGGAATACGAAATCCGTAATAATTAAATTTGACACCAATATCCACTTTGCTGCCGAGGCTTCTTCCATACGCCAACCCAATTTGTGATTCATTATAATTTTTGAATCCGAAATAATCAGCCTGCAAACCAAAACTCCCTTGCCGCGTTGGCATAACTGCTACCGCAGAATAAAGATTGGTAGAAGATAAAAGAAATCTTTTTTCTGCGTACAAACCTGCCGTAGGCCCTTTACATTGTGCCAATGCTGCCTGGTTTGAGGTAAAAGAAAAAACATCAACATGATTTTTGCTATAGGCTCCCAGCCCTGTATATCTTGCTGCTATTGGCTGTCGCAATGCCTGACTGAAACTTTTACAGGTAAAAAGGATAAGGATAAAAACAAAATAAGAATTCTTCAATACAGCTTTGTTTTAATACAGCCTGATTGAACAGACAAATGAAAAATAATTTGACTAAAAATAATTTTTATCTCACAAAATAAAAACAAACTAAAACGAATGTTGATAGCTAATTTTGCACCATGCAATTATTAGATGGAAAGCTTGCAGCACAAGCTATTAAAGATGATCTGAAAGATAAGGTACAAAGATTAAAAGACCAAGGAGATAAAACTCCTCATCTTGCTGCTGTTTTGGTGGGTAATAATGGTGCAAGCGAAACCTATGTTGCTTCTAAAGTTAAAAGTTGTAAAGAGATCGGTTTTAAATCAACATTATTACATTTGAAGGCCGACATTACTGAAGAAGAGTTACTCGAAGTGATTCAAAAACTTAATTACGATAATGATATTGATGGTATATTGGTTCAACTTCCTTTGCCAAAACATTTTTCAGAAGAGAAAATCATAAACCTTATTGATCCAAAAAAAGATGTAGATGGTTTTCACCCGGTTAGTGTTGGAAAAATGGTACAAGGGATAGAAACATTTATTTCTGCAACACCATATGGTATTCTATTATTATTACAACACTATAAAATTAAAACAAAGGGCAAACATGCTGTAATTATTGGCCGAAGCAACATTGTTGGCAGGCCGATGAGCATTTTACTTAGCAGGAATGATGATTTTGGTAATTGCACGGTAACGCTTTGTCATTCGCACACAAAAAATTTACAAGAAATTTGTTTACAGGCAGATATAATTGTGGCTGCATTGGGCAAACCTGAGTTTTTAAAAACAGATATGGTGAAACAAGATGCAATTGTTATTGATGTTGGTATTACAAGAATGGAAGATGCAACAAAAAAAACCGGGTTTACACTAAAAGGTGATGTTGATTTTATGAATGTATCTGCAAGATGCAGTTATATAACTCCTGTGCCAGGCGGTGTAGGCCCTATGACCATAGCAGCTTTGCTAATGAACACTTATAAAGCATGTCAATTGAAATTAGAGAATTAAAAATGGCGAATGCAGAATTAATTTTAAATGCACTTCCTGTAATGGAAGCCTTTTACACCATTCAAGGAGAAGGATTTCACCAGGGGAAAGCTGCGTATTTTATCCGGCTTGGCGGATGTGATGTTGGCTGTGTTTGGTGCGATGTTAAAGAAAGCTGGGATGCAAATAATCATCCAATAAAAACGATACATCAAATTGTAGAAGAAGCAAAAGTATTTCCTGCAAGGCTCGCTGTTATTACTGGTGGAGAACCTTTGTTGCATGAACTTACCCAATTAACGGGTGCGTTACATGAAGCAGGATTCGCTACCAATATAGAAACATCAGGCTCGTCCGCTTTAAGCGGGCAATGGGAGTGGATATGTCTTTCTCCAAAAAAATTTAAAGCGCCGTTGCCGGAAATCTTAGACAAGGCCCACGAATTAAAAATTGTCATCTTTAATAAATCTGACTTTAACTGGGCGGAAAAGTATGCTGCATTAGTCTCAAAAAATTGTAAACTTTACCTGCAACCTGAGTGGAATAAGACCTCCATAGTAACCCCATTAATAATTGATTACATTAAATCACATCCTCAATGGGA
>JBBJOK010000119.1:0-3727 GCA_037721545.1 Chitinophagaceae bacterium | reverse complement strand
CCTCCATAGTAACCCCATTAATAATTGATTACATTAAATCACATCCTCAATGGGAGTTATCGTTACAGATTCACAAGTATATCAACGTACCTTAACAATGCCTTAAATAAATAATCTTCTTTTTCGTTTTACTTTTAATCCTTAAGCTATCAAATGAAAAGAAGAAGAATTCTCCGAAAATCATTTCTTATTTCTTATTTCTTATTTCTTATTTCTTATCTGGCGGATGCCCAGTGGTATGATCCTTTAAAAGTAAAAACAAAAGCTACTGACCTTTATTTACAAGGCATAAGCAATGCACAGAATGGAAAATTTTCAGCAGCTATAAAATTTATCAATGATGCTTTAAAAATCGAACCAAAATTTGTTGATGCATACATTTCACTTGCAGGTGTTTATGCTGATCTTAAAAATTTTGACGAGTCAATCAGCCATTATGATAAGGCTTTTGCATTGGATGGAGAATATAGCAAATCATCACTGCTTCCCTATTCTATATCATTAGCAGGTGCTGGAAAATTTGATAAATCTTTGGAAGCTGTAAATTCTTTTCTTGCCATTCCAAAATTAAATGACAGAAGTATTAAGGCTGCAGAATTCAGAAAGAAAACTTATGAATTTGCAATTGATCATGCAAAAAATCATCCTTTAAAAAACTATGTTTTTAACCCTCAAAATTTGGGAGAAAATATCAATACAAAAGACCCCGAATATTATCCTTCGCTTACGATAGATGGCAAAAAAATGGTTTTAACAAGGCGCCCTAACGGAAAGGAAGATTTTTTTGAAAGCGAATTGATAAATGGACAATGGAGTAAAGCAAAACCGCTGGAGGGAAATATAAGCACCACTAATTATGACGGAGGAGCACAAAACATTTCTCAGGATGGGCAATTGATAACTTTTGCAGGATGTAGCTTTCCTAATGGTTATGGCAGTTGTGATATCTATATTTCCCGACTTACGAAACAAGGTTGGAGTAAACCTGAAAATCTCGGTCAAAATATAAATTCAGAATATTGGGAAACTTCCCCTTCCCTTTCCCCGGATAAAAGAGACCTTTATTTTAGCAGCAGTGTACCTGGCGGTTTTGGTAGCAGCGATATTTGGGTAAGTCATCGCACGGCAAATGGCAAATGGGGCCCCGCTCAAAATCTCGGGCCTGAGATCAATACTTCCGGCCATGAAGGTTCACCTTTCATTCATGCCGATAATCAAACTTTATATTTTAATTCATCAGGACACCAGGGATATAGTGAAAAATCTGATCTGTTTGTCTCCCGCAAACAAGCTGATGGCAAATGGAGCAAACCTGAAAATTTAGGATACCCGATTAACACAACAGGGGAGGAAGGTTCTTTAATAGTTGCGGCAGACGGCAAAACTGCATACTATGCAAGTGACAGAAGTGATACTAAAGGCGCTTTAGACATTTATACTTTTGAGTTGAGAGAAGGTGTTCGCCCGGCTAAAACATTATGGGTAAAAGGAAAAGTTTTTGATAAAAAAACAAAGAGTGGGTTGCCTTCTTCTGTTGAGCTAACCAATGTAGCAACTAAACAACTCATAAGTAAATTGCAAACGGATGAAGATGGAAATTATTTAGTGACCCTACCAGTAGGTAATGATTATGCTTTTAATGTTAACCGAAAAGGATATTTATTTTACTCTGAAAATTTCAGCC
Source organism: Chitinophagaceae bacterium (assembly GCA_037721545.1). GTDB lineage: Bacteria > Bacteroidota > Bacteroidia > Chitinophagales > Chitinophagaceae > Ginsengibacter. Next base: position 2,043 of record JBBJOK010000119.1, on the reverse strand, counting down.
TGGCTAAAAATGCTCCAGATTCGGTTTATCAAATAGACATTGCACTACAACCTATTGAAGCCAATGCCAGTGTTATTTTAAAGAATGTTTTCTTTGATACAAAACAAACACAGTTAAAATCTGAATCAATAACAGAGCTTGATAATATAGTTATGCTGATGAATGATAATCCAAAATTAAAAATTCAGATTGGCGGCCATACAGATAATGTTGGCAAGCCCGCAGATAATTTAAAACTTTCTTTAGGCAGAGCTGTAGCTGTAGTGAATTTTTTATTAGGAAAAGGAATAAAAAATGACCGATTAACTTTTAAGGGGTTTGGAGAAACAAAACCAATTGCTGATAATAAAATAGAAGCAGGACGGGCATTGAACAGGAGGACAGAGTTGAGTGTGATCAGTAATTAAATTTACTATTGCCTTACGATATGATATAATTTTCTTTTATTCGTTGTGAATATCACTATGCATAACGATCTACTATACCAAATCGCTCTAACGCTTATTCCAAATATCGGGGATGTACATGCAAAAGCATTGGCGAATCAGTTTGGAGATGCACAATCCATTTTCAAATCAAAGAAAAAAGAACTGGAAGAAATTGAAGGAATAGGGTCGATAAGAGCAGCATCAATAAAAGCATTTCAAAATTTTAATGTTGCAGAAGAAGAAATTGCTTTCATAGAAAAATATAAAATATCACCTCTCTTTATAACGGACAAAAATTATCCGCAACGCTTACTTAATTGTTATGACAGCCCTGTGATGCTGTATTATAAAGGTAATGCAGACCTAAACACCTCAAAGATTGTAGCAATTGTTGGCACTCGAAATAATAATGAATATGGGAAGTCAGTATGCGAAGAATTGGTAAAAGACCTTGCAGGTGAAAACATTTTAATCGTAAGTGGCCTTGCGTTTGGGATCGATAGTATTGCTCACAAATCTGCTTTAAAAAACGATTTAAAAACAGTTGCAGCGCTTGCTCATGGCTTGGATCGAATATATCCTTCACAAAATAAAACGCTTGCTAAACAGATGATTGATCAAGGCGGATTACTTACAGATTTCAGAAGCAAAACAAATCCTGATAAGCAAAATTTTCCTAAACGAAACCGTATCGTTGCAGGCATAAGCGATGCAATAGTTGTTATTGAAACGGGCATTAAAGGCGGCTCATTAATAACTGCTGAATTAGGCAATGGCTATAACAAAGATGTGTTTGCAATACCGGGAAGAACGAGTGATACCAAAAATGAAGGCTGCAATTATCTTATTAAAAATAACAAAGCCGGTTTGATAACTTCTGCGAATGATATTTTGGAAAATATGGGATGGAAGGAACATAAAAAACCATCCGCAAAAAAACAAAGAGAACTATTTATTGAACTTACTGATGATGAAAAAATTATTGTAAAAATCCTTCAACAGCAGGAACACATTCATATTGATGAATTGTATATTAAGAGTGGTTTAAGCAGTAGCTCAGCAGCTTCTGCATTACTTACTTTGGAAATGCAAAACGTAGTTAGTTCATTACCAGGCAAATTGTATAAGCTGATTTAATTAATTGAGATTGTATTTTGTACTTTAAACTATTGTATGATAAAGATTAATGAAGAAAGTGTAATTGAGCGCTTTATGCGATATGTTCAGATTGATACACAAAGTGACCCTCAAAGTAATATCCAACCTACAACAGTAAAACAAAAAGATCTTAGTAAAATTTTATTGAAGGAATTGCATCAAATGGGTATAACAACAGAATTGGATGAGTACGGATATGTGTACGCCACTATCCCTTCTAACTCTAATAAAAATGTGCCTGTTATATGTTTTTGCAGCCATGTTGATACGGCCCCTGATTGTAGCGGAACAAATGTGAAACCAATTCTTCATAAAAATTACGATGGCAAAGACATTATATTACCTGATGACACTACACAAATTTTAAAAATAATTGATGCCCCCTATTTAAAAAATCATATTGGCAATGATATAATTACAGCAAGCGGAAATACTTTGTTGGGTGCAGATGATAAAA
>JBBJOK010000118.1:6140-8287 GCA_037721545.1 Chitinophagaceae bacterium | reverse complement strand
ATCCCGAAATATTTGAGGGTTTAATTTTGACGATCACAACAATACCTGGTTAAATAAATTTTTAAGTTGGTCTAATGGTATAGGCTTTACAATGGCAGCTCCAATTTTATTAAGCAGAATAAAATTCATTGTATCCCCGGATTTTTTCTTATCCATTAATAAAACTACCCAAACAGCAGCTAATTCGGTTTCCCGGGAAGGAAGATTGACGGGGAGATTATATTTTTTAAAAAGATCGATCACTTTATCTCTCTCCGCCAAAGAAAAGTCATTCAATTCTTCAGATATCCTGCAAGCGGCCACCATCCCAATACTTATAGCACTGCCATGAGGTAATTGATAAATGTTTTCAATTGCATGTCCAAGTGTATGTCCAAAATTCAGCAGCTTTCTTTCACCCGTTTCAAATTCATCATTAGCCACTACTTTATATTTGATTTCAACATTTCTCTTTATGAGGTCAGCAATTTTTTCGGGTGCATGTTGAAAATCTATTAATAAATTATCCTCCAGCATGGTAAACATCTCTGCATCTTTTATACAGGCATGTTTAATGATCTCTGCAAACCCACTTGTCCATTCATCTTCCGGTAGCGTTTTCAAAAAAGTATAATCATATAATAAAAATTGAGGATGCCTGATAACACCAACAAGATTTTTATACACCCCTACATCTAACCCATTTTTACCACCTATAGATGCATCTACCATTGCAAGAATTGTGGTAGGCACAAACCCAAACTTTACCCCCCTCATATAAACCGAAGCTGTATATCCCACTATATCGGTAATGACACCGCCGCCTATTCCAACAATAATAGTTTCTCTATCTGCTTTAATTTCAATCAATTGATCAATAACATGATCAACTGTTGATTGCTGTTTGTGTTTTTCTCCGTGCTTGATGGCAATTACTTTCCATCCTTTAAATCTTTCTGTATACAATGATGCAATATTATCATCAGTAATAATGACAGTATTTTCTTTTGAAACCAATTGTTCTAAAAAAGTAAAATCAGCATCAAAATAACAATCAACGATTTTGTCAGAAAATTTATATTGTTGTTTATCCATTAATCATTCATTATTTTATTTTGATGATTGATCGATTCCAAATGCACAGCATCAAAATATTTAGTGATAAATTCTTTGCTTAATCCCAAATGTTCGCCTTTATTAAAAGCTCTCTCCAAAATATCATTCCAACGATTGGTTTGTAAAATAGTGATATTATTATCTTTTTTGTATTCGCCTATTTTATCAGCGATCTTCATGCGTTGACCTATTAATGTTAGCAGTTCATCATCTATATGGTTGATCTGCTCTCTAAATGTAGCCAGGGCTGTTATAAATTCTTTTGCATCGGTGTTTTCTGAACGCCAGATAAGTCCATCAAGCATTTCAGCTAAGCGTTCAGGTGTAATCTGTTGTTTCGCATCACTCCATGCATTGTCAGGGTCAATATGGCTTTCTATCATCAATCCGCCAAAATCAAGATCAATACTTTTTTGTGCCACTGCCTGAAGCATGGTTCTGTTACCGCAAATATGCGATGGGTCACAAATAAGCAACATCTCGGGGAACCTTCGTTTCATTTCGATAGGCAAATGCCACATGGGAGCATTCCGATATTCTGTATTACCATAATTAGAAAATCCACGATGTATCATGCCTACTTCATTAACACCAACTTTATGCAATCGTTCTATACCGCCACTCCATAAATCAAGTTCCGGGTGAATAGGATTTTTTATCAGCACAGGGATATCTACGCCACGCAAAGCATCCGCTACTGCCTGTACACTAAATGGATTAACAGTAGTTCGTGCGCCTATCCATAAAACATCAACATCAAATTGTAAAGCATCCTCCACATGTTTGGCGGTTGCAACTTCAACAGCAACCGGCAATCCTGTTTGCTTTTTTGCTTTATCCAACCATGCCAACCCTTTTACACCAATGCCTTCAAACATACCCGGCTTGGTTCGAGGCTTCCAAATTCCTGCACGCAACATATCAACTTTGCCAGTGTTGGCCAGCCGTGTAGCTGTTTCTATTACTTGTTCTTCAGTTTCTGCGCTACAGGGGCCACTAATTATTAATGGACGCTTTTTCCATTTTTCCTGCACTAACTCTTTCATTGTTTT
>JBBJOK010000118.1:4132-6040 GCA_037721545.1 Chitinophagaceae bacterium | reverse complement strand
TAATTATTAATGGACGCTTTTTCCATTTTTCCTGCACTAACTCTTTCATTGTTTTTGTTTCTGTTTGCATTGTAATTTTTTATTTTTTTGTTATCAACAATAATTTTTCATGGTCCCGAAATTTCGGGATTGTGTCTCCAAAGGAGCCCAATGGGCACTCACTTCATATTTTTGTTCTTTATTCATCTGTATTTATAACGCAAAGAACGCTATGACTCGCAAAGAACGCAAAGGACCTTTTGCTATACTTTGCGTTTTACATTGTGTCCTTTGCGTTACCTCCTTTCACATCTTGCCAATCCTCAAAACTCATTTCAAATTTTATTTCTCCTTTTCCATGTATACCCGCTTCTACCCAACCGTTCATTCGGTAAAATTTTTCCGCCCTGCTACCAGGTGCTGTGCTTAACCAAATTTTTTCTTTGTTTGACTAAAATACCAATCGAGCATTTCTTTCTGCAATCTCTTACCAATCCCCTTTGCTTCATGCGCAGCATGTACAAATAATGCCCATACATTATTTTCTTTAATATCAGCAATTGAAAATCCTACTACATTTCCATTGATCTCACAAACCCATCCTTTTCCCCGTACTGTAATAAACTCTTCGCAATCTTTATCAGTTACCAATGCCGGATTTGACAAAATATTTTCTTTTACTGAATGCCTAACGATCTGTATTTGCTGTATATCACTTACCTGAGCTTCCCTAAAGATCATTTTAAAATTCTTTTTATTTTATTTGCATTCTCCATTAATTCGGTCAGGTATTCAAGGTTTTCTTTTTCCAAACTTGACTTAAATTTTCTTAGCTGTGAAATATGCTCATTCAAAACATCTAAAACATTCTCTCGGTTCTGCATAAAAATAGGTGCCCACATAGCTGGATTGCTTTTTGCCAATCGAACAGTACTTTCAAAACCACCACCTGCCAATTCAAAAATCGCATCCTCTTCTCTTTCTTTTTCTAACACCGTATTTGCCAGGGCAAAAGAAGTGATATGTGATATGTGACTTACATAAGCAGCATGTGTATCATGTTCTTTTGCACCCATATAAGTAATGTGCATACCGAAAGATTTATAAATATCTTCTACAATAGTAACCGCGGGCTGATCACTTTTTTCTTTTTCACAAATAACACATGCCCTTCCTTCAAAAGCGCCTCTCACTGCAGCTTCTGGCCCGCTATACTCTGTACCCCACATAGGATGTGTTGCAACAAAACGACTCCGCATAGGATGATCTTCTAACGCTTTACACAATACATATTTAGTTGAGCCTGCATCTGCCACAATCTGTTTATCATTTACCATATCCATTATTTGTTGCATTATGGGGATGGTTACATCAACCGGAATGGCAACATATATAAAATCACTTTGCTTTACTGCTTCATGTAAGGGTAACGCTTCATCGATTATTCCTAACTCCAGCGCTTTTTGCAAACTTGCTTCAGTTCTGCTAACACCAATTACTTTTTTAGCAAATCCTTTTTCCTTCATCGCTAATGCGAATGAGCCGCTTATTAATCCTACTCCTACTATGGTGACTTTATCAAACATTCACTTTAATTTTTATTCTGTTAATCGCTTCTTCAATTTTGTCTTCGCTTGTACACAAACTTATTCGTACGTATTTATCACCTTCGCTTCCAAAAATACCGCCCGGTGTTATAAATACATTTGCATCACCCAAAACTTTATCGCTCAAATCGTATCCATCTTTAAAACTAGACGGAACAGAGGCCCAAACAAATAAGCCAGCCTGATTCTCTTCAAAAGAACAATTCAATATTTTCAGCAATTCAAATACTTTCTTTCTTCTTTTGGTATAAATTATATTCACTTCGTCATGCCATTCCTGACCGAATTCCAACGCCTTGGCTGCAGCCAATTGTAAAGGCAA
>JBBJOK010000118.1:0-4032 GCA_037721545.1 Chitinophagaceae bacterium | reverse complement strand
TATGGATTATCATGACAAATAAGGATGTTGTGTTTTTTTGCAAATGCAATCAATTGAATGAATAAATCTTTTGTGGGCAATTGCCCAGTAGGCATGTGTGGATAATTCACAAACATTAACCTCACCTTATTTAGGTCATTCTTTTCTAACTCTTCAAAATCAGGAAACCAATTATTTTTTTCTTTCAATTTGTATTCTACAATATCAGCTCCGGCAATTTTTGCTGCGCTTCTGTATGTTGGATAACCGGGATTGGGAATTAAAACAATATCTCCTTCATTAATATATGTCATGCAGATATGCATAATGCCTTCTTTACTTCCTATGAGCGGAAGTATTTCAGTATCCGCATCCAAATAAACATTATACCATTTTTTATACCATTTTGAAATGGAATTCCGCAACACTGGGCTTCCTTTATAATTCTGGTAGCCATGATGATTTTGTTTAAGTGCTTCTTCATGCAATGTCTTTATCACATCGGGATGCGGAGGGATATCCGGACTTCCAATACCAAGATTGATCACCTGTTTACCTGCTTTATTCATCTCATCAATCTCTCTTAATTTTTGAGAAAAATAATATTCACCAATGCCTTCCAGTCGTTTTGCGGTTTTCATTATCTACCATTTTTATAAATGCCATAAACTTTAAGATCTTCAGTTAAAGGCTTAATATTCTCAATTACATTATCAAACTGCTTTAAAGATTCAAATTCCAGATCAGCATGAAAAGAATATTTCCAATCGCTACCCGGTATAGGCATTGACTGGAGCTTACTTAAATTAATGTTTCCCTCTGCTATTTTCGTTAGCACCTTTGCTAAACTTCCTTTTGAGTGATCTGTATTAAACATCAATGAAGCCTTATCGGCATTGGCAATTTGATCAACTTTATCTGCATGTTGTAAAACCAAAAATCGTGTATAATTATTTTTAAGTGTATGAATGTTGGGAGCAAGTACCTTTAGTTGAAAAAGATCAGCGGCAAGCCTGCTTGCAATAGCTGCAATATGTTTGCTCCTATGTTGATGAATATGCTTGGCACTTAGCGCTGTATCTTCTGTCTCAATCAATTTCCAATTATGTTTTTCCAGGTAATCTATACATTGCAGCAAGGCCATAGGATGAGAATGTACTTCACGGATATCTTCTAATTTTATTCCCGGATTTACTAAAAGATTTTGTTTGATCAGGAGAAATACCTCGCCAATAATTTTTAAATTACTTTTCTGAAGCAAATTATAATTGGGCAAAATACTACCGGCGATAGAATTTTCTATAGCCATTACTCCCCCATCACTTTCTTTTTTATCAGCGGCAATTTTTAAAACCTCCCTAAAAGTGGAACAATATATCACATCTACATCAGCAAAAAATTGTTGCGCTGCTACCTGGTGAAAGCTGCCTTCAAATCCTTGTATTGCAATTTTTTTCGTCATAAGGCAAAACAAAAATCCCGACCATTTAGCCGGGATTCTTTTATGTTACGCTGTTTAAATTCAGTTTGAACAAAAGCTTCCCGGACTATTTCTAAAATAGTAACTAAAATAAAACCCGGTATATCCTTTTGTGTTTGTCATAATCTAATCTCAAAAATAGGGAACTGTTTCTACTTTACCAATGAAATTTAATTTCTTATCAAAAAAACTTCTCTAAATAACAACTTATTACTTAGTATTTTTTAGAAGCGGTGTCTTTACTCGTTGTGTTTTTGTCGCTGCCGATTGCTGCTGTTGAGTCAACTACTACTGGAGTAATGGCCGTAGTATCAACTATAACATTAGTAGAATCTGTTGTAGTAGAATCTGTAGATGTTTTTGAATCGTCGCAAGCTGCCAATAATAAAGTAACGGCGAGGGCAAAAATTATTTTTCTCATTATAAATTATTATTTAGTTTATAGCATTTAATGCCGCTAATATTAAAAGGTAACCTCATAATTAAGCTATTTTAAACACTTTTTGGGTTACTTTTCCTTTATCATTGTATTAATTATAGCCTCGTGAATATATTGGAGCATGAACACGTTTTATTGCAGGGTTTAGCGGCGAATGACAAAAAAGCCGTGGAAACCATATATCGGGAAAATTATTTAACCATCCAATCTTTTATAGTAAAGAATAATGGTTACCCCGATGATGCAAAGGATATATTTCAGGAGGCAATGATAGTTCTTTACGAAAAGGCATCTTCAGGAACATTTGAACTAACCTGTCAGATAAAAACGTATCTCTATTCTGTTTGCAGGCGTTTGTGGCTGAAAAGACTGCAACAGATGCAGCGGTTTAACCCTTCTGCAGAAAGTATTGATGAAGTAATACCCGTAGAAGAAGAATTGGATGTTCATGAAAAAAGAAACGCTGATCTTATGGTAATGGAAAATGCCATGAATAAGATTGGTGAACCTTGTAAAAGTATATTAGAAGCCTACTATTTACAGAAGAAAACAATGCCTGAAATAGCTCAATTTTTTGGATATACAAATGCAGACAATGCAAAAACCCAAAAATATAAGTGCCTCGTAAGATTGAAAAAAATATTTTTTGCTCAATACAAAAATGGAGAATAAGATGGATGAAAATTTACTTTTAGATGCGATTGAACGTTATAAAAACGGGGAAATGACGGCCCAGGAGAAAACTTTTTTTGAGGAGATGCGAAAAAATAATCCCGATGTAGACCAGGTGGCTGTAGAACATACTTTCTTTTTGAATGAATTGGAAAGATTAGGAAAGAGAAAATCTTACCAGAATACTTTACGTGAAGTAGAAAGTAATTTGGTGAATGAAGGCATCATTGCTAAAAAACAATCCAAGGGAACTGCTAAAATTGCTTACTTATGGAACCGATATAAGAAAACGGTTGCTGTAGCTGCCTGTATTGCAGCCCTTGTATCTATATCCACTGCTACGATCCTTTCTACTTATTCAGATAAAAAGCAGTCCATTGGTCTTACTCCTTTAGTTGCAGATAAATTAAATAAGCTGGAAAATAAAGTGGATCAAATTGAAAATAAACTTGATAATGCTGCTGTTGGTATTACTCCCAAACCAAAATTTGCCGCTAATTTCAGGGCAACCGGTTTTCTAATTGACGGCCGTGGATTTATAGCAACCAATGCCCATGTAATAAACAAAGCCAGAAACCTTATCGTAGAAAATAAAAGAGGAGACCAGTTTATTGCAATTCCTGTTTATGTTAATAAAAGCACCGATCTGGCAATATTAAAGGTTACCGACACTTCTTTCAAAAAAATAAATATGCCCTATTCTATCCCCAGAGCTTCTGCAGAGTTAGGAGAACAAATATTTACGTTGGGTTATCCTAAGGAAGAAGTTGTTTATGGCGAAGGCTACCTTAGTGCCAAATCAGGCTATTCCGGTGATACTACTTCTTATCAGATTAGTATTTCCGTTAATCCCGGTAATAGTGGTGGCCCGGTAATTAATAGAAATGGCGAGGTGATTGGTATTATCAGTGGCAAAGAGACCAATGCTGATGGAGTTGTATTTGCCATCAAATCAAAAAGTATTTACAAAGCACTTGAAGAAATAAAAACATCTGAATCAATCAAACTTCCTACTGTTGCTACTATAAAAGGGCTGGAGAGAGTACAACAAATAAAAAAGATTGAAGATTGCGTTTTTATGGTAAAAGGCAACTAATTATTTTTAAATTTTCAAACCCGGTTGATTGTGATCTTCCGGGTTTTTTTATTTGCCCATCATTGAGTGAAAAAATACCCTTAAACATCTTATCAACACAGTGTGAATATGAAAAAAGATGGGGGAATTTTTGTATCTAACTTACACATAAAATTATCCTATGCAAACAAAAGCAAGGCATACAGTAGTAACTATACCAAGTGATAAAAGGTTAGAAGTAACTTATTACTGCTCAGATGTAAAATTAAAAGAGAAGGAAAGAAAAAATTTTACTGATCTTATAATTCAATTGCACGATTGTCACTCTTCCATTAAAATACCTAAATTAAAAGCCAAAAACCCGCATGAGGTAGAAGCAATTGTACA
>JBBJOK010000117.1:4851-8312 GCA_037721545.1 Chitinophagaceae bacterium | reverse complement strand
ACATTAGCATTTTTAATTACTTTTTTTGCAATTCCTCCTATAATTAAGGTTGCCAAAGATAAAAAATTGTTTGATGAACCTGATGAACGTAAGGTTCATAAAATAGTTATACCTACTCTGGGAGGCCTGGGCATTTTTGCTGGATTTATAATTGCAACATTAATGGGGTCCCCTCCCCATGCTCCTAATGAGCTTCAATATTTTCTAGCTGCTGCTATGGTAATATTTTTCCTCGGTATAAAAGATGATATTTTAGTTTTATCTGCTACAAAAAAATTTATTGGTCAACTAATTGCCGCCGGTATCATAATTAAGTTTGGGGGAATCCAAATTAATAATTTGCATGGATTTTTAGGTTTTAATGAAATTCCAGAATTCATAAGCTATGTACTTACAGCTTTTACAATTATAGTAATAACAAACTCATTTAACCTCATTGATGGTGTTGATGGGCTGGCGGGAAGCCTTGGTTTATTAACGGCTCTTGTATTCGGAATTTACTTTTTTATTTCCGGAGAAATTATGTATTCTATTATGGCCTTTTCGCTGGCAGGTAGTTTAATTGCGTTTCTTATTTACAATTTTTCGCCTGCAAAAATTTTTATGGGTGATACAGGCTCTTTATTAATTGGTTTACTTAACTCAATATTCGCTATTAAATTTATGGCAGTAGCATCTCATCCTGATGCTATTTTCCCTTTATTATCTTCTCCTGCAATTGCTTTTGCAATTTTAATAGTTCCTTTATTTGATACTCTTCGGGTATTTACTTTAAGGATATTTAAAAGGCGATCACCTTTTAGTCCGGATAGAAACCATATTCATCACTTTTTACTTGATTTTGGCCTTTCTCAAAGAATGATTACTATTATCTGTGTAACAGCTAATATCGTTTTTATTGCGTTGGCATTTGTGCTTCGTGAGCAAGGTACTACAATGGTAATTGCTGCCTTAGCTACTGCAGCTATTATTTTTATAACTGTAATCTACTATAGCCGGCCTAAAGCCAAGTTTATCAATGCACAAGCTCCTGAACCTAAAAAAGAATTTATCAAGGCTCGTAAGGTTTTAACCCTTGTAAGTGAGCCTGCTGAACAAGACTAACTCGGTGAATTTATAATACGCCCCTTTTTGCTAAATTTGCTTCAGTTTTACTTACTGATTATTTACTAAATAAATAATTACCTAATAAATTTTTGTGAAATGACAGACGACCTATCGCTTATTATAGATGATGGAAAAGACTCTATGACAAAAGCAATTAATCATTTGGAAACTGAATTGGTGAAAATACGTGCAGGTAAAGCAAGCCCTGCTATGCTTAATGGTATTGTAGTTGATTACTACGGAAACCCTACACCAATAGATCAGGTAGGTAATATAAGTGCAATGGATGCCAGAACTATTTCTATACAGCCATGGGAAAAAAATATGCTACAGCCAATAGAGAGAGCCATAATTGCCGCAAACATTGGTATCAATCCGCAAAATGATGGAAACATTATCCGTCTATTTTTGCCTCCGTTAACTGAAGAAAGGCGCAAGGAAATGGTTAAGAGGTGTAACGGAGAGGGTGAGCAGGCAAAAGTTGCAGTTAGAAGTGTACGTCGTGACGGCATAGAGCATATCAAAAAGTTGCAAAAAGATGGGCTTAGCGAAGATCAGGCAAAGGATGCGGAAATAGAAATTCAGGAAATGACTGATAAATTTATATCTCTTGTTGAAAAACATTTAGAAGCAAAGGAAAAAGAGATCATGTCAGTATAAATGTAATGTATGCTGAAAGAACAATTGCTCATACTCTTATCAACACCTTTTTATTTGGTGGTTATAGGTACTGAAATATTGATAAGCCATTTACACTTAAAAAAATACTATAAATTAAAAGATACGCTTATAAATGTTTATCTGTGTGTGGTAAATGGTGGCATCGATCTATTATTCAGGGCAGTTTATCTTGTTATTTTGTTTTGGTTTTTTACTTATCGCTTTGTCGATTTTTCTTTTAATCCTGTATTATATTGGTTTTTATTATTCATTCTGGAAGACCTTGTATTTTATATCGAGCATAGGGTAGATCATTATTGCCGGCTTTTTTGGGCTGTGCATGTTACACATCACTCTTCAGAAGAATTTAATTTAACTACAGGCTTTCGCTCTTCAGTATTGCAACCTTTGTACAGGTTTATTTATTTTATACCGCTTGCTTTTTTAGGTTTTAAGCCTATTGACATTGTCTTTATGTATTCACTTACCCAGATATATGGGATATTGGTGCATACAAAATATATAGATAAAATGCCCCGATGGTTTGAAGCAATATTTGTTAGCCCATCACATCATCGGGTACATCATGCCAGTAACATCCGCTATCTTGATAAAAATATGGGAATGGTATTGATAATATGGGACAGGTTATTTGGCACCTTTCAGGAAGAAGTAAAAGAAGATCCGATAAAGTATGGCTTGACATACCCTTTGGAAAATCCCCATCATCCGGCAAAAATAATTTTTCATGAATGGCAAACGCTTGGTAAAGATCTTAGGAAGAATATTCCCATACGCACCAAACTTAAATACCTCATTATGCCACCGGGATGGAGCCATGATGGAAGTACAAAAACAGCTAAACAACTTCGTAAAGAATTAGAGGTGTCAAAGGTTTAGAAGTGTAAGCCTTCAAAAGTTTGTATACTTTAATACACATAAAACTTTTATCATACTTTTATTTTAAACTTTTGGAAACCTATGAAACTTTTAAAATATTACTATGGCAGAAATTAATCTAAGTAAAATCAGCACAAAAGCAGATACTGACATCGACAAGAAAAAAACTAAAGAAAAAACGGTAAAGATTCTTGAAGAAATAAATGAACTGCAAAATCTATTATATGCAGAAAACAAGCATTCCCTTTTGGTTATTCTACAAGGTATGGATGCCAGTGGAAAAGATGGAGTAATAAGAAATATTTTTGGACATTTGAATCCACAGGGCGTTACAGTAAAAAGTTATAAAGCACCATCAACAGAAGAATTGAACCATGATTTTTTATGGCGCATTCACCCGCATGCACCTGCGCAGGGGATGATACAAATTTTTAACCGCAGCCACTATGAGGATATAGTGATTACACGGGTACATAAATGGTGTGATGATGAAACTGCTATGAAAAGAATAAAAGCCATTAACAATTGGGAAGAATTACTCACAGAACATAACAACACACACATACTTAAATTTTATTTACATGTATCTCATGAGGAACAGTTAGAAAGATTGGAAGAAAGAAAAACCAACCCTACGAAAATGTGGAAATACAATGAGAATGATTATAAAGAAAGAGAATTTTGGGATAATTATAAAAAGTATTACGAAGAGGCTTTTGCAAGTTGTAACCAGCCGCCATGGAATATTATACCAAGTGATCAAAACTGGTATAAAGAGTATTTAATTGCCAATA
>JBBJOK010000117.1:2955-4751 GCA_037721545.1 Chitinophagaceae bacterium | reverse complement strand
TTCGATCTGCTGCTATTTTTTATAGAAAGGGATGAGCTTGATATATATAATATCCCCATAACAAAAATCACTAATGAATTCCTCGATTTTATTCATAACAGTGAAGAATTAAATATTGATCTTGGTAGCGAATTTATTTTATTCATCAGCACCTTAATGAGGATAAAAGCAAAAATGCTATTACCCAGAAAGGAGATTGATCAGGAAGGGAATGAAATTGATCCGCGGCAGGAATTAATTGATAAAATTCTGGAGTACAAAAAATTTAAGCAGGCAGCGCTTGAAATGCAGCAGATGGAGGCCTTGCGTATGATGATGGTAAAGCGGGGCAACCTCATAAATGAGCTGGCTAAAATTGGGGAAGAATCTGGCGAGGGAACTGAAATACAAAATGTTACGTTATTCAGGCTGATGAAGGCTTTTGAAAGAGTTGCCCAGCGCCTGCATGAAAAAAGGCACCAACCGGTGCATACCGTTGTTCAGTACAATTACACAATGGAAGGAAGCCGGGAGTATATGCTGGACCTGGTTAAAAAAGAACGTTCACTTTCATTTGAGAGAATATTTGACGTTTGTGAAAATCGTATTCATGCGATCTTCCTTTTTTTAAATATGCTTGAATTAATTCAGGGAAAATATTTTACAATTTTAATGGGACAGGGTATAAATAATTTTATTGTAGAATATAATGAAAACAGGGAAGAAGGTCCTTCAGTTGATGTAGCTTTTGAAATGGCCACAGAGTCATAGTTATGTGACCCACTGTAACTTTTGTGTTTCCAGCGTATTTATAAATGGAACATTTTCTTCCTGCGCTTTAATCCATTGCTTTTTTAAATCATAATACCACCGGGCTTGTGTATCTGGATCACCAACAAGCATAAGCTTAGGATTTGTTTCCAGCCCTTTTTTTAGTTTTTCGAAAATATGTAAATCCTGCCCGATAAATATTTTTCCCAACTTTTGCAAAGGCCACCAAAAAAAATTAACTGCTTTAAGTGAAGTATATACAAAATGATTTAGCTCTGTTTCGCTTTCATTAAGTGGTGTAAGCGTTGTTATGGAGATGATTTCATTTTTCTCTCCCATTTTTATATGCTCTATTCTTACACCGGGAATTTGAAAATCAATTTCTGTAGACTTTCCACCTTTTAAAACCTTGTAACCTTTGGAATTTGTTGAGGGCGCATGCCTTGTCATCATAAAGCCCATAGGTGAGGGAGCAAAATGTTTTTCTTTTATTCTTAATGATTTTTTGGACCGCCAAAACCATGACTGATGAACAAATGTAACATGGGCAGGGTCTATTAATCCAATTACCGAATGATCAATATTACAAGGAAGCACAACTCTTTCTACCTGTTTAAATCTTTTTTTGCTGTCAAGTAACAGATTTGGTATGTTATTAATTTGAGAGCTTTCACTTAATTTTCTATCAGGAATATACACCCATATAACACCATTAACTTCTTTACAAGGATAACTTCCAACTTTTATTTTATTTACATTGATATTGTTATCGGGAGCCAAGGCAGGTATCTCCGTGCAGGTACCCTGTGTATCAAACTTCCATCCGTGATAACAGCATTGAATGCATTTTCCATCAAACCATCCATTTGATAAGGGAACTCCTCTGTGAGGGCAATTATCTTTTAAAGCAAAGGGCTTTCCAGCATCATCTTTCCCAAAAACGATTTTTTCACCCAATATTTCTTTTGATAATAACTTTTCTTTTTTAAGCTCTATGCTATAAAAAGCAACGTACCAAAGATTTTTAAGAAATAATCCGGCTTCAG
>JBBJOK010000117.1:0-2855 GCA_037721545.1 Chitinophagaceae bacterium | reverse complement strand
ATTACATCTGCAATATGATTAGCATCAATTCCAATTTCATTATATAACTCTTTGGGGGAGCCATGCTCAATTATTTTATCCGGGATACCCATGATCTTAACTTCAGCATTATAATTATTGGCAGCCATAAATTCCAGCACAGCAGAACCAAATCCACCTACAACAGTTCCATCCTCTACTGTTATTATTTTATTATACTTAGTAAAAACCTCATGAAGCAATTCCTCATCAATGGGTTTTGCAAAACGCATATCATAATGTGCAGGATTAATTTTATCGGCCTTTACATCTCTTATTGCCGAAGCTGCGAAATTTCCGGGGTGCCCGAAAGATAAGATGGCAATATCTTTTCCGTCTTTTAATTTTCTTCCTTTACCAATTTCAATCTCTTTCATTTCTGTTTTCCATTCAGCTTTTACAGCTTCCCCACGTGGATAGCGAATTACAAAAGGGTTTTTTATCTTATCCAGTTGAGAAGTGTACATGAGATCTCTTAATTCAGTTTCATTCATCGGGGCACTTACAATCATGTTTGGAATACAGCGCATGTAAGCAATATCATAACAGCCGTGATGCGTAGGCCCATCTTCACCTACCAGCCCTGCCCTGTCTAAACAAAAAACTACTGGTAAATTTTGAATAGCAACATCATGCACTACCTGGTCATATGCCCGTTGCATAAAGGAAGAATAAATATTACAGAAAACTTTCATTCCCTGTGTAGCCAACCCGGCACTTAGCGTAACCGCATGTTGTTCACAAATACCTACATCAAAAGCACGGGTAGGCATTTTTTCCATCATGTATTTTAAAGAACAACCACTGGGCATTGCTGGTGTTACACCTAATATTTTCTCATTTTTTTCTGCCAGTTCAATTATGGTATGGCCAAAAACATCCTGGTATTTCGGAGGCTGTGGAATATCAAAGGCTTTTTTATAAATCTCTCCTGTTATTTTATCGAACAAACCAGGTGCATGCCATTTAGTTTGATCTTTTTCTGCCAGTTCGTACCCTTTGCCTTTTACAGTTCTAATATGCAATAATTTTGGACCTCCGATTTCTTTTAAATCTTTTAATGTATCAACCAGCTTGGTAATATTATGTCCGTCAATAGGTCCGAAATACCTCAGTTTTAAAGCTTCGAATAAGTTACTGCTTTGGCTTACCATACCTTTTAAACTGGCTTCAAATTTTGAGGCCATATTCCTGGAGAAAGTTTTTCCTACAGGAAGTTTACCCAGCGCTTTCCAAAAATCATCTCTTATTTTATTATACGTTTGAGAGGTGGTGATATCAGTTAAGTATTCTTTTAATGCACCAACATTCGGATCAATGCTCATGCAGTTATCATTTAAAATGATAAGTAGATTACTATTTTCTATACCGGCATGATTCATTCCTTCAAACGCTAACCCCGCCGTCATCGCACCATCACCAATAATCGCTATGTGCTGGCGGTTTGTTTCACCTTTATAATGAGAAGCCATTGCCATCCCCAAAGCTGCAGAAATGGAAGTAGAAGAATGCCCCACCCCAAAAGTATCGTACTCACTCTCTGAGCGATTGGGAAAGCCGCTTAATCCTTTGTATTTCCTGTTAGTAGAAAAATCATCTCGCCGGCCCGTAAGAATTTTATGCCCGTATGCCTGGTGGCCAACATCCCAAACCAATTGGTCGTAAGGTGTTTCATAAACATAATGTAATGCTACCGTTAATTCTACTACACCCAGACTTGCCCCAAAATGACCTCCATAAACACTTACCACATCAATTATGTATTGACGTAACTCATCACAAAGCTTAGGGAGTTGATTACGCTTAAGTTTTTTAAGATCTGCAGGTGAATTTATGGTTTTTAGCAGTGGCCCGGGGAGAATATCCATCAGAAAAATTATTATGTGTAAAAATACAATTTCTAATGAGAATATTAGAATGCAAGCTTAAACTGCATATTGCATCATATTTATTATTAAGTCAGGATCAGGGCAATTAGATAAATATTTTTGTTTATCCTCTATTTTGCAAACCCCCGGGAAATCACCTTCATAAGCATCCATATCTTTTATCAACTGAAAATGCAAGTGCGGAGGCCAATAACCGTTTTCCTCAGGTTTGCCAAAATGCCCGATTATCTGTCCACGAATAACATATTGAGTTTCTGTTAGTCGTGAAATATCGTCAAGACTCAAATGACCATATAATGTAAAGAAAGTCACAGTATCTAATTGATGAAGAAGTATCAATGTTGCTCCATAATCACCAAAAGTATTATTGAATCCATAACTATGAACTATGCCCCCTAAAGGGGCATAAACTTTTGTTCCTACTTCTCCCCAAATATCAATTCCCAGGTGCAACGTTCTGGCGTCTGCAATTTCTTTCACCGGCGATGAAAACGAATGAGATTGATCGGCAGAAAATTGAGAATAATTATTATCTGTTTTTTCTTTGAAGTTGGTTATGCTATCTGATGGGATTGGCCTATCCTTAGATACCATTCTGGAGAGTTCCCTATTAAAGAGTTGACTTCTTTTGTATAACACCCGATTTTCATTATAACCGCCGATACCAAATTTTGCTTTAGATTTATTTAATTTCTCTTCAACATAAGCTGAAAAATTTTCTGTGTCTGAAAGATCGATATTAATAAGTTCTTTATTATTATCTGTAAAGTCTAAATGAAGTAATTTTTCTTTTACAGGATTAAAATCTACAATTTTATGAAACGTATGAGAATGTGCTTTCAACCGCCCATGTAATAAGTTTTCCTGCATGTACATTTTAAAGTTATTATTTATAAATTGCAAGTTCATCATTTCTCATCAATCTATATTTATTATATGAAAAGATTT
>JBBJOK010000116.1:3022-8321 GCA_037721545.1 Chitinophagaceae bacterium | reverse complement strand
ATATTTTATTAAGCCTGCTTATTAAAAGTAAAATTAAAAATAGAAGGGAAATTAAAACAGTTATTATTATAGATGCTATTATATAGTAATTCAGGCCATTCATAAATTTTTATATTCATCAAAAAATATTCACATTTAGAGAATAGCTCTTATAAATATACTAAGTTGCAAATTTTGCTATTAATTTATCCATTCTTGCCTTAAGTACAGAGGGGCTAAAGGGTTTTGATATAAATTCATTTGCCCCCATAGTAAAAGACTCCAATTCTACTTCTTCAACCCCTGAAGAGGTTAACACTATTATGGGTGTTGCCAATTTTAATTCATTATGAACCATGTTAATAATTTCCATACCACCTATAAAAGGCATATTTAAGTCAATTATCATTAGGTCAAATTTGTTCTTTTTGATTTGTTCAACCGCTTCAACTCCGTTCTCAGCCTGTATTATTTTATAACCTGATTCACTTAGATAAAAAGACAATGATTTTCTCAAAAGCAAATCATCTTCAGCAAAAAGTATTTGCTTCACTTCCTTTTCTTTAGCTACATCTACAATAGCCACACTGGTAGAATCAATACTTCTATTATACAGTGAAATTTCTTTTGATGGTGTTACAATACTTTCATCAATTGGGTTGGGCGTACGGGGTTGCTCCTGAGATATAAGATCAGAAAAATCAATTTTACCGCTTAGTGGCAAATGCCTTCCACTCAAATTTCCAAAAGAGTCATCCAGATGTGAAGGGTTTTTGTCTATTCTGTTTTTCGGAGGTTTTATTTCAGGTGTTGTAGGTTTTACATCAGGTGTTGGAGGTTTTACTTCAGCAATATTAGTATTTTCATCCTTAATATTGATAGTAGGTCTTTCATCACTTTTATTATTATTATCCTTGGTTTCGGGTGTGTTACCATTTCTTCTTTTGGCTTCAATAAATTCAACTATATTTTCTTTTCTAGATTCAATAAAATCCCGGGCAGCCATTTTTTTTGTTGCAACCAGTTCGGTAATGGCTTCTTTTTTAAGAATAACACTTTCTTTAATATCTTGCTTTTTAAAAGTAATATATTCTAATATTTCACCCTTCTTCATCTCAATGAACTCTTTGATATTCTCTTTATCTTTTTTAGTGGAAACTAAGTCGACAATATACTCTTTCTGAGTCATCAAGTATTCTTGCAAATGCTCTTTTTTGGACGTAATATATTCTTGTAAAGCATCTTTTTTTGTAGCGAAATATTCTTTCAGTTCATCTTTTTTAAGATCGACATCTTCTTTAATATCTGTTCTTTTCACCTCAATAAAGTGCTGAATAGCTTCTTTATCCTCCCTGGATACAGGCATTTCATTAATGCTCGTTGTTTTCGACTCGAAAAATTCGCGTATGTCTACAGTACTTACCTCAAAAAATTCTTTTACGCCTTCCTTCTTAATCACAATAAATTCATTCACTTCTGTTTTCTTTGACTCAATAAACTCCTTTGTGCTTTCATTTTTTGTCTCAAAAAAATCTTTTACACCTTGTTTAAATGTTTCAATAAATTCATTTGTAGATGGTGAATTATTTTTGGGATTTTCCGGATTAGCTATCAAATTATCAGCGTTTGTTCGGGATTGAATTACTCCCCAAATATCTTCGTTTTTGTTTTCAGGTATAGGATTAGGTAAGCCTGTAATAGGTGTTGGCACCGATTTATCTTTCAAACCACTGCCAATAATTGCTTTAAAAAGGTTAGTCCAGTAACTAATCAATGGTCTCTTTTTCTATTAAGTATTATCACAAGCCTATCAAATATAGAGTTTAAGGATTACAAAACCAAGTTTGATCTCCTCTAGCTATATAAGTTATAGATATTTAATAACGAAATTTTCCTTACAATAGTCTATGTAGATGATAATTTAAACCCGAAAAGAATACATTTCTCCATTTTATTGTATGGTATGATAAACTAACCGATTTTACTTTTTTCATCTTCTATTTCAACAACGGCTTTGCTAGAAATTTCTTTTACCTGACCGAATAAAGATTTTATTGTTTCAAGTCCCTCCGGATCAGCAGCTTTCCCTAACGATTCCATTTCGCTTAAAACAGGGTTTAATCCCGATATACCCATTACTGATACAGTAGATTTTAATTTGTGAGATAATTGTTTGATCGTTAAGTAATCAGCTTTTGACACTGCTTCATCCAGTACAAGCAAACTTTCGGGTATTTGTTTTAAAAAAATATCAAACAACTCAACAATTATTTCTTTGTTGCCGCCTACTGAAGTATATAAATAATCTAAATTAATGATGTTGCCCATGTTAGTATTCTTATTTTTTGAATTTGATGTAACATCAAATATTTTTTCAAATAGAAGATGCAGATCTACCGGTTTTGAAATGTAATCTGTCATGCCAAAGCCAAGGCATTTTTCTTTTTCGCCGTTCATAGCATGCGCCGTCATTGCAATTATCGGGATATCACTTTTTAATTCATTCCTGATTACCATTGTTGCTTCATAGCCATTCATTTCCGGCATTTCGATATCCATCAGTACTACACTATATTTTGTGCATTTAATCTTTTCAACAGCAAGTTTGCCATTTTCAGCTATGTCTGTATTTATACCATATTCTGCAAATATGCTTGTTATAAATTTTATATTTATTGGATTATCTTCAACAACAAGCACATTTAAGTTTTTAGCTTCTTCGGAACTTAATTCATGATGCTTAGTACTCTTAATTTTGTATGCTTCCTTTGTTTTTTTAAAAGGTAGCGTAAAGGCGAATATAGATCCCATTCCTTCAATACTTTTTACACTAATTGTTCCTCCTTGAAGTTCAACCAACTCTTTAGTGATGCTCAGTCCTAAACCTGTTCCACCAAAATGTCGGTTAGTATGCGATTCCGCCTGACGAAACCGCTCAAAAATATGTTGTAATTGATCTTCAGGAATACCAATACCCGAGTCTTTAACAGAAAAAGTTATATGGCAAATTTCACCTTCTTCACTCAACTTTTTAGCCATCACATTTATGGTACCATCTTTTGTAAATTTAATTGCGTTGCCAACAAGGTTGATAAGGATTTGAGAAAGGCGGATTGAGTCACCAAGCAATACCTCGGGTACTGTATTAGAGCATATAAATGATAAATTTAAATTCTTTTCAATTGCCTTTTGAGAAAGGATCAGGTTGGTGGAGTTTAATGCTTCCTTTATACTTAATGGCCTTTGTTCAAAGGTTAAGGATTTGGATTCTATTTTTGATATGTCCAGCACATCATTGATTATTCCCAACAAATTTTCTCCTGATAATTTTATGGTTTTAACGAAGTCTTTTTCTGCATCTCCTAATTCTCGTTTAAGTAATAGATCAGTAAAACCTATAATGGCATTCATGGGAGTACGAATCTCATGGCTCATATTAGTGAGAAATTGTTCTTTTATTTTTTCAGAATTCTCAGCAACTTCTTTTAGCCGGATGAGTTCAAGTTCGTTCTGCTTTTGCTCAGTGATATCCCTCGCCATTGCATATAATTTTCCTGTTGCAGCGTTAGGAGTTGAATTCCATGCGAACCACAAATAATTACCATCTTTTTTGCGGTATCGGTTAGTAAAATTTACTGTGGGGGCTCCACCTTTCAGCTGGGCTACAATATTTAGAGTAGCAGGTATATCATCGGGGTGCACAAAATTAAAAAATTGTTGTTCAGTAAGCTCTTTTTCAGTATAACCCAGCTTGTCAACGAAACTTTGGTTCACAATTTCAAAAGAACCTTCTGTATTTGCTATACACGCCAGGTCGGATGTGGTATTAAAAAAGTGTTGAAATTGTATAAGATTATTTTCGGCTGTCTTTTGTTCAGTAACATCCTGGATAGTTCCACTCATCCTTATTTTCTTACCACTATTGTCAGTAAACACGGTTCCTTTTCCGTGGAAAATACGCTCAGCACCATAGCGACGAATTATTCTATAAAAAATATCGGT
Organism: Chitinophagaceae bacterium; assembly: GCA_037721545.1. Lineage (GTDB taxonomy): Bacteria > Bacteroidota > Bacteroidia > Chitinophagales > Chitinophagaceae > Ginsengibacter. The sequence continues at coordinate 4,340 of JBBJOK010000116.1, read as the reverse complement.
TTTATTATGGTCAGTATATTGCTGCTGGGCTATTCGATTCACATACTCCCTGTCTTCAGGATGAATATACATGATAGAATTTTCATAGGTGATTTCAAACTCTTGTGGAACAAAACCGTGTAGCCTGTAAAGCTCATCTGACCATTCAATTTCATTTGTTATTACGTTCCAATCCCAACTGCCAATATGTGCAGATTTTTGAGCTTCTGCAAACTGATCGGTTCTATATTTAAGAGCGTCCTGAATCTTTTTTCTTTCTGTTACATCCTGAGCAGTACCTCCCATTCTTGTTATAACATTATTCTCATCCTTAAATACCTTTCCTCTGCCGTATAAGGTACGTTCACTCCCATCTTTTAAAATGATTCTGTGGTAAAACTTAAAAGGTTGATGATCACTTAATGCTTTTTGCACTATCCGATTTACTTCTTCTCTGTCATCCGGATGGATAAGATTCAAATATTCTTCAAAATTCGATTCAATTTCGTGAGGGGTAAATCCAAATAATTTATATAGTTCATCAGACCATTCAATTTTATTTGCAACAATGTCCCAATCCCAACTACCAATATGAGCTAAGGCTTGAGCCTCGGTAAGCTGCGTTGTTTTTTTATTAATTAATTCTTCATTTTTTTTTCGATCGGTGATATCACGAATAATGGAAAATAATAGTTTGCGGCCATGTATGTTCATCAGTTTTAAAGAATACGCGATATTTATGGAATGCCCTTCTTTGTGTAAGCCAATAATTTCCAAATAGTCTGAAAGATTATTTGATTCTATAAAGCGCTGGCGAAAGCGATCGGCAATCCGCTTATGATCATCGGGGTCTACAATTTCCAGAAAAGAAGGCAAGGCTAATAACTCTTCCCGTGAGTAGCCATAAATTTTACATAAAGCATCATTTAAAAAAATAAAACGTTCACCTTCAATAATAGCAATGCCTTCACCCATTTCGTTTTGCGCCTGAAGAAGGCCTTCATACAAAATAGTTAAGCCCGCCTCCGTGTCAAATAAACTTTGTAATTCTGTGGTGTTAGGCATGTAAAAAGATTAGTTAGTTGGTTTCAAAACATCAAATACAATTAGAATAGTCTTGCATTCCTTTATTTAATGCCTAAAATTATTTCTCTGTATTTTTTATAGATTGGTAAGATAACGAAACCTACTATAAGTTTATTTTATGATTTTTTAATTGTAGAAGAATTTCTACCCGATGATGGTTTTGAAAAACCCTGGCGTCTGTAGATTTTAGCAAAATATAAAAACTCATCCTTATTTTTATTAAATGCAATCAATAAAAGGGATATGGAAAGTT
>JBBJOK010000116.1:0-2922 GCA_037721545.1 Chitinophagaceae bacterium | reverse complement strand
AAATGCAATCAATAAAAGGGATATGGAAAGTTATAACCGCCTCATCCGTAGGAACATTAATTGAGTGGTATGATTTTTATATTTTCGGAAGCCTTTCTACAATCATTGCTCAGAAATTTTTTCCGGCAGAAAACCCTACTGCCGCATTGTTATCAACGCTTGCCACTTTTGCCGCGGGCTTTATTGTACGCCCATTTGGTGCAATTTTTTTTGGCAGGTTAGGCGATATCATCGGCAGAAAATATACTTTTTTACTAACGCTTGTTTTAATGGGTGGCGCAACATTTCTCATAGGGTGTATTCCTTCTTATGAAACAATTGGCGCATGGGCACCCATTCTGGTTTTGTTGCTACGACTTTTACAAGGGCTGGCACTGGGTGGTGAATATGGGGGTGCCGCAACCTATGTGGCAGAGCATTCTCCTGCTCATCGCAGAGGTTTTTATACCAGTTGGATACAGACTACCGCTACGTTGGGGTTATTTCTTTCGCTCGGCGTAATACTAAGCATACGCCGCATTGTGGGTGTTGAAGAATTTACCAACGGCAATGGATGGCGCTATCCATTTTTGCTTTCAATTGTATTAGTAATTGTTTCTATCATCATTAGGCTAAAGATGAAAGAATCCCCAATGTTTTCAAAACTAAAGAAGGAAGGAAAAACTTCTTCCAACCCTTTAAAAGAAAGCTTTGGCCATAAAGAAAATTTTAAAATGGTTTTGCTTGCATTATTTGGAGCAACAATGGGGCAAGGAGTTATTTGGTACACCAGCCAGTTTTACGCACAAAATTTTATTTTAACCAAATGCAACATAGAGTATGAACAGGGAAACAGTATTATATTAATTGCAATATTATTGGCAACACCTTTTTTTATTTTATTCGGGCATTTATCTGATAAAATTGGCAGAAAAAATATAATGCTTGCAGGTATGTTATTGGGGGTGCTTTTTTATCGGCCTATATTTAATGAACTGTATTACATTGCTGATACAACAAAAAAAATATTTGTCTCTGAGCAAAATATACAACCTAAAATTTTGGCACAAAATAATCTGATTGCCATAAATTCCTTTGAGGATGGAACTACAGAAAAAATAACAACTAAACTAAATGCAGATGGCAAGGCTACACAAAAAAAAGAAATTGTGCTTGCCGAAAAAAGCAAATGGACTATGATTCTATTAGTATTTGTAATGGTATTATTTGTAACTATGGTCTATGGCCCTATAGCAGCTTTTCTGGTTGAATTATTTCCTACACGGATAAGGTACACCTCAATGTCGTTACCTTACCACATTGGTAATGGGGTTTTTGGCGGATTGGTTCCTTTTATTGCAACGCTGATAACAACGTTACCAGGCACCAATGTATTATCAGGCTTGTGGTATCCGATAGGTGTTGCTTTACTTTGCTTTGTTATAGGGAGTTTGTATTTATCAAATAAATTAAACCATTCAACAAATGAATAGCGTTAAACGTTTTTTAGGAATTGTGTGGATGCTGGTTGGGCCTGTGGTATTTATTATGCTTGTGATAAGTGCAATTAACAATATATATGGTGATACCAACGGGCAAGTTTTAGGTGATATTATTAATCCGGTTCCATGGATAATTATTCTCGCCATTTTTTTACCCATAGCTATTGGGTTATCTATTTTTGGTTGGTATGTGTACAAAGGAGACTATGAAAACATATAAGTAACTCTTTAAGCTTTCTGTTTTTCAATTTCATCATTTTTATCCTTTTCAACATCCTCTTCTTTTTTTTCTTTTTCAGCCTGTTGAACACTTTTTTTACCCTCCTCAACTTCTACCGTTTTAGCAATTACGGTATATTCATTCGGGTAAATTTTGCCTCCATATTTTAAAGCCCATGCTTTTGTAAACTCAGCGCCAAAATATAATATTATAGAAGAATAGTAAACCCAGATAAGTAAAATTACCAATGCGCCTGCTGTGCCGTAAGTGCCGCCAACATTACTTTTGCTTATATAAAATGAAATAGCAAATTTACCTAACATAAAAAGAAGGGCCGTAACAATAGAGCCGGCCATTACATCTTTCCATTTTATTTTTGCATCTGGCAGCACTCTAAATATTACAGCAAATAAACACGTTACAACTGCAAATGTAATTACCAGGTTTATGATGTAAAAAACTACAACGGTAACATCCGGAAATTGAGCTTTTAGTCTATCATTTAAACCTTCAACCAATGCCGTTACTCCTAATGAAACCAATAATAAAAAACCTAAACTTCCAATTACACCAAAAGATAATAAACGATTTTTCACTAATTTAAACCAGCCCGCATTGGGTTTAACCTTCAATCCCCAAATGGTATTTATCGATTCTTGTATATCTGCAAAAACTGTAGTGGCACCTATCAATAATGTAATGATACCTATGATGGCTGCCAGGGTATTTTTTCCACTTATGGCTGCATTTTTTATTATTTGCTGCAATTGTTCTGCTGCATCAGGCCCTACAAAGCTTCGCATTTGACCGTAGATGCTGCCTTCTACTGCTTCTCTCCCAAAAAATATACTGCATAAGAAAATTATTACTATCAGTAAAGGGCCAAGAGAAAAAACTGTATAGTAGGCAAGCGAAGCGCTGAGTTTTGTTACATTATCATCAGAAAATCCCTTAAAAGAATTTTTTAAAACTTCCCAGATTCCTTTTAATGAAATTTTTTTCATGCTGAATTTGTTTTTTTTTGGTCTGCAAAAAAGCAGCCAATTAAATAATATGCCTTCAATAATAAAATTTAAATTGCTCAACTATGCGGTTGAATTTTTTTTATATAGTTCTCTTATGCATTATTTATTCGTGTAGCCAAAAGAAATACAAAGATCCTCATGTGATAATTGAAACCAAATTTGGTGATATTGAAATAGAACTATATCCTGATAAGGC
>JBBJOK010000115.1:7256-8323 GCA_037721545.1 Chitinophagaceae bacterium | reverse complement strand
AAAGAATTCGACAATATTGGGTTTACTACCCAATGGATCACATTACCCGATTCATTAAAACGTGCCGGGCATTTGGTTGCTTATACTAAAGGGAAACAGGGGAAAAAATTATTTCTAATCGGTCATTTGGATACGGTTTTTGAACCTGACATGCCCGCTAATCCTTATAAAAAACTTAATGCTACAACGGCTACTGGCCAGGGTGTTGTTGATATGAAGGGAGGAGATATGGTAATACTATCTGCATTGCAGGCTTTGTATAAATTAGGTTTTTTAAAAAATACAAGTATCACAGCTTATTTTACGGGTGATGAGGAGAAATCGGGTTCTCCGGATGCTGTAAGCCGTGCCGATTTTATAGAAAGAGCAAAACAAGCGGACATTGCATTAGCATTTGAAGGTGCAGCAGGCTTAAATACTGTTGCAACAGCAAGAAGAGGCTCTAGTGGTTGGCAACTTACGGTAAAAGGAAAACAGGCACATTCTGCCGGAATTTTTACGGTAGGATATGGATCCATTTATGAAGCTGCGAGAATTCTGAATTTATTTAGAGAAAAAGTAGGCAATGAAAAATATCTAACATTTAATCCGGGAATTTTTTTGGGGGGATCTGAAATTATTTATGATTCTGCAAATATCCAGGGAAATGTTTCAGGTAAAACAAATATTATTTCGCCAATTACTTTTGTACAAGGCGATTTGCGATTTTTAACTGAGGCGCAAAAAAGAACCGCACGTGAAAAAATGCGGCAAATTACTTCAACAAATAATCTTACTGCTACCACTGCGAAAATTTCTTTTGTCGATGGCATCCCTTCCATGGAGCCTACCGCAGGCAATAATTCCCTGGTAAAAATATTGAGTAAAGTAACTACTGATATGGGATTAGGACCAACTAAAGCGGGTGACCCCGGTAGCCGTGGCGCAGGGGATATTTCTTATATCGCAAAATATTTGGATTGCTTAGATGGCTTAGGCGCAAGTGGCAGTGGTGCCCATGCCCCGGGTGAAATTATTAATCTTAAAGAATTTCCTTTACTTATTCATCGGGCTGCTTTATTTATCTA
>JBBJOK010000115.1:5263-7156 GCA_037721545.1 Chitinophagaceae bacterium | reverse complement strand
GGCAGTGGTAAAACTTTCACCATTGCGAATGTTATTCAAAATGTGCAGAAACCAACATTGGTACTAACGCATAACAAAACATTGGTAGCACAATTATATGGTGAATTCAAAGAATTTTTTCCTGATAATGCTGTTGGATATTTTGTTTCCTACTATGATTATTATCAACCGGAGGCTTACATGCCGGTTAGTGATACGTACATTGAAAAAGATCTCAGCATAAATGAAGAGCTTGATAAACTCAGATTGCAAGCTACTTCGCAATTACTCACCGGGAGAAGAGACATTATAGTTGTTGCAAGTGTGAGCTGTATATATGGCATCGGAAATCCAAAAGATTTTGCTGAAGGTGTTGTTAGAATTCAGTCGGGGCAATCCATCAGCCGCCAGGGATTTTTACACTCCCTTGTAAATGGTTTGTATTCCAGAACGCAGGGAGATTTTGCCAGAGGTACATTTCGTGTAAAAGGAGATACAGTAGATATTAATCTTCCTTATGCTGATGCCGGTTACAGAGTAACTTTTTTTGGTGATGAAGTTGAAAGTATAGAAACACTTGAGTTAAGTACAGGGAAGAGAATTGCTAAAATTGATAACGCTGCCATTTTCCCTGCTAACTTATATATTGCCCCGAAAGATAAACTGCAAGATATTTTAGCACAGATACAGGATGAATGTGGAAGGCAAACGGAATATTTTAAAGACACCGGAAAATATATTGAAGCGCAACGCATAAGCGAACGGGTTAATTATGATGTAGAAATGATTCGTGAGTTAGGTTATTGCAATGGCGTGGAAAATTATTCAAGATTTTTTGATCGCAGAGAGCCGGGTACCAGGCCATTTTGTTTGCTGGATTATTTTCCGAAAGATTTTTTATGTGTTGTTGATGAAAGTCATCAAACCATTCCGCAGGTTAGCGGGATGTATGGTGGTGACCGTTCACGAAAATTAATTTTAGTTGATTACGGCTTTAGATTGCCATCGGCCTTAGATAACCGTCCGCTTAATTTTAATGAATTTGAGGGCATGCTTAATCAAACCGTTTACATCAGCGCTACACCGGGTGATTATGAATTGGAAAAATGTGGAGGTGTAGTGGTAGAACAGGTTGTACGGCCTACCGGGTTATTGGATCCGCCGATAGAAATCCGTCCTTCCATTAATCAAATTGATGATCTCTTAGATGAAATTGATAAAAGAGTAACTAAAGGTGATCGTGTACTGGTTACTACACTAACCAAGCGTATGGCGGAAGAAATGGATAAATATCTGCATCGCATCAACATTAAGTCAAAATACATTCATAGCGAAGTACATACATTAGACAGGATAGAAATATTAAGAGAATTACGGCTTGGCGAAATCGATGTTTTGGTGGGTGTAAATCTTTTAAGAGAAGGACTTGATCTACCCGAAGTTTCATTAGTAGCTATTCTTGATGCTGATAAAGAAGGTTTTTTACGCAATGAAAGATCGCTCACGCAAACTGCAGGAAGGGCTGCCCGTAACATTGATGGATTGGTAATTTTTTATGCGGATAAGATGACTGAAAGTATGCAGAAAACCATTGATGAAACTGATAGAAGGAGAGATAAACAAATTGCTTATAATATTCAACATAACATTACCCCAACAACCATAAAAAAATCCATTGCACAGATAATGAGCCAGACATCGGTTCTTGATATAAAAGGTTATGATGAAAAATCACCCTATGCAGTGGATGAAACAGTAACTATTGCTGCTGAAGACCGGGAGCTATATAAAACTATTCCGCAAATGGAAAAAGGCATCTCTCAAATTAAAAGGCAAATGGAAAAAGCAGCACGGGACCTTGATTTTATGGAAGCCGCCAGATTGCGTGATGAAATGTTTAAGATGCAGAAAGAA
>JBBJOK010000115.1:0-5163 GCA_037721545.1 Chitinophagaceae bacterium | reverse complement strand
TAAAGAATATTTTTTTAATGTTGTTAATCTTAACTGATCATTTGTTCCTGTCAGCATCTTGTATTCTCTAAAAACTTTTTCCTTATCTAAAAAGCCGATAACACATGAAAGTGTATCGTTTCCCGGCTTGATTTGTATTACAGGGGAAATACCAATATTGGGTATATACAAAGTATCCTGTTGCTCTGTTCCATCATGAAACATCATTAGCAGGTACTTGAAAGTGAAAGGCGTTTCAAAAATTTGAACTCCAAACTTTCTGTCAAGTTTGGGGTCGCCCATTGGTATAACGTATGAGGCAACCGGGTCTTTATTTACTTTTTTTCTAATGACTGAAATAACATCAATATTCTTTTCACTACAACCAATCATTAAAATAATAATGAAAACGCACATGTGTTTTTTTGTAATCACCTTTTCCTGTTTTTTATATAGCCCCCTTGTTTAAAAGTATAACCCAGGCTTAATATTAATTCTGCAGTATTAAATGCATGCTTTGCAGTGCCTTTATATACTTCCAGGTTGGAATAACGGGCATAGTCTAATTTACCTGCAAATTCCAAATAAATATGCCTTACAAATGTTGCACGTATTGCACTCTCAACGCCGATGTTCCAGCCACCGAATTGAAATCCCTGGTTATTCGGTTGGCCAAAAAGACCATTTTCAACATGTGGAATTACAGGACCAATTCCTGCTTTCCCTAAAAAATCAATTTTAAAATTTTTAGATCGTGCCCACTCACACCGTTTAACAATATTGAACAAAAGAAAATTAGCTCCATTATTTAAATAATAGTAAAAGCCATTCCCCTTTGAAAATAGTAAACTGCTATCAATAATTTTGTTATTTAAATTGCCGTTAATTTTTACAGTCTGCCCATCAGTGATAATAAATTTTGTATGATCAAAATTTATCTCGAAGCCGAGATTTTTTTTATTATTAAAAAAATATCCCAGCCGATAATTATATTGAGGTATGGTTAGATCTTTTTTTAAAAGTTCATGGTCCCACCCGGGGTTATCGTGGCCTTGTACATTTATAAATTTATAATTATTTCCCAGATCCGGCTGGCTGACCTTTACAGTACTTTTCGTGTACCAATCTTTATTATAACCCCACGAAAAATAAAACTCTCCCTTACGATGGGCACGTTGATCTTGAGCTTTGCAATTGGTTATCGATAGTAAAATAATCAGGCTGAATAAATATTTACTGGTTAACTTAAACATGTTTGTTTACTACTTTTATTGTGAGTCTAATGCAGGTCGTAACCATTTTTCCATTTCTTCCAGAGGCATATTTTTTCTTTTAGCATAATCCTCTAACTGATCCCTTCCTATTTTACCCAAACCAAAATAATGGCTATCGGGATGAGCAAAATACCAACCGCATACAGATGCAGGCGGATTCATAGCTAAGCTTTCCGTTAGTTCGATACCAATATTCTCAGTAACATTTAGTAAAGAAAATAATTTTAATTTTTCAGTATGATCCGGGCATGAAGGATAGCCGGGTGCTGGCCTAATACCCTTATATTCTTCCCTGATCAGCTTTTCATTACTTAAGGTTTCATCATTTGCATAACCCCAATACTGTTTTCGCACCTGCTGATGAAGGCATTCTGCAAATGCTTCTACAAATCTATCAGCTAATATCTGAACTAAAATTTTATTGTAATCATCATTATCGGCTGCAAAGCGATCAATGTGTTCTCTTGCACCCTGAATACAAACGGCAAATGCTCCCATGTAATCAGCCTCGTTATCTTGCGGTCTTACAAAATCCGTCAATGAATAAGTAGGCTGGCCGATTGCTTTTTTCATCTGTTGCCTCAATGACTCTAAATGTACCTCACCATTGGGAGTCTGCAGGATAATAGTATCCTTATTATTAGAATTTGCTTCCCAAAAACCAATTACGCCATTTGCAGAAAACCATTTATTAGCAACTATCGTTTCAACCATTTTTTTTGCATCGTTATACAATCGTGTAGCCTCGGCACCGAATATTTTATCGGTTAACACTTCAGGAAAACGCCCCGGCATCTCCCAGCCAATAAAGAAAGGGCCCCAATCAATGTATTCGGCGATTGTACCCAAATCAAAATTATTGAAAACTTTTACATCATCAACAGCAGGTTTAACAGGCTGATAATTATTCCAATCAAAATTTTCTTTCGCAACAATCGCATCCTCGTAGGATATTAAAGTCTTGTATTTTTGCTTATTTGAAAACTGTTTTTGAAGATTTACATATTCATCTTTTGTCTGACTTAAAAATTCAGATTTTTGTTCTTTGCTTAGTAAACTACCCACTGCTGTTACACTTCTTGATGCATCTAAAACGTGCAATACTCCGTTCTCATATTCAGGAGCAATTCTTACAGCAGTATGCATACGTGAGGTAGTTGCCCCACCTATCAATAACGGTATTTCAAAATGCTGCCGCTTCATTTCTTTGGCAATGTGTACCATCTCATCCAATGATGGTGTTATCAATCCGCTCAAGCCAATGATATTAACTTTATTTTCTTTTGCAGACTGTAAAATTTTTTCCGAAGAAACCATAACACCAAGGTCGATAATATCATAGCCATTGCATCCCAGTACAACGCCAACAATATTTTTCCCAATATCATGCACATCGCCTTTTACCGTTGCCAGTAATATTTTTGCAGCACCTGCACCTTCTTCATTTTTAGTGCCTGCTGCTAAATGAGCAAGGCGGCGCTCTTCTTTTTCTGCTTCGATATATGGTGTTAAGATCGCAACAGATTTTTTCATAACTCTTGCACTTTTCACTACCTGAGGCAAAAACATTTTGCCGCTGCCAAATAGATCGCCAACTATATTCATTCCATCCATTAAGGGGCCTTCAATCACATCTAATGGCTTGGCATATTTCACTCTTGCTTCTTCTGTATCCGCATCAATATAATCTGTAATTCCATTTACTAAAGCATGACTTAATCTTTTTTCTACAGGTTCACTTCTCCATACCTGGTCTTTAACTTCAACTTTGCCTTTTTGTTTTACTGTTTCTGCAAATAATAAAAGTTTATCCGTCGCTTCAGGGTCACGGTTTAAGATCACATCTTCACAAAGCTTTTTTAACGCCGGCTCTATTTGCTCATAAACCGGCAATTGCCCTGCATTCACAATTCCCATATCCATACCTGCTTCAATAGCATGGTATAAAAAAACTGAATGCATTGCATCTCTCACCGTATCATTACCACGAAAGGAAAAAGAAACATTACTTACACCACCACTCACTTTTGTGAGGGGCATTTTTTGTTTGATAATTCTTGTTGCTTCAATAAAATCGACACCATAATTATTGTGCTCTTCTATTCCGGTGGCAATTGCAAAAATGTTAGGATCAAAAATTATATCCTGGGGATCATAACCAACCTTTTCTGTTAATATCTTAAATGCCTTTTCGCAAATTTCAATTTTACGGTCTTTTGTATCAGCCTGCCCTTTTTCATCAAAAGCCATTACGATTACGGTTGCTCCATAACTTTTACAAATGATTGCCTGTTCAATAAACTTTTCTTCACCTTCTTTCATAGAGATTGAATTGACTATACATTTACCCTGTACGCATTTCAATCCAGCTTCAATAATATTGAATTTAGAAGAGTCGATCATAATAGGAATCCTTGCAATGTCTGGCTCTGCCTGCAAAAGATTCAAGAAAGTTGTCATTGCTTTTTCCCCATCAAGCAAAGCATCATCCATATTTACATCTAATATTTGGGCCCCATTTTCTACCTGTTGACGGGCAACAGAAAGTGCCTCTTCATATTTATCTTCTCTAATTAATCTGGCAAATTTTTTAGAGCCCGTAACATTAGTGCGTTCGCCAACATTCACAAAATTTGTTTCAGGACGAACTACTAAAGGTTCAAGCCCTGCTAATCTTAAGAACGGTTTGATGTGTATTGTTTCACTCATGATTTTATCCTTATGCAAAAATTTCCTCTTCCACAACAGGCAACTCTCTTGCTTTATAATTTTTTACCTGTTCAGCAATATGTTTAATGTGATCGGGAGTAGTTCCACAGCAACCACCAACAATATTTACAAAACCTTCAGCAGCCCATTCTTCAATAATGTGTGCAGTTTCATGAGGCTGCTCATCATATTCGCCAAACGCATTTGGCAAGCCGGCATTAGGATATGCTGATGTATAACAACTTGCTAACTGACTTAATTCCTCAATATGAGGGCGCATTTCATTTGCACCCAATGCACAATTCAATCCTATACTTATTGGTTTTGCATGGGAAACAGAAATGTAAAAAGCTTCCAAAGTTTGCCCGCTTAATGTCCGTCCGCTTGCATCAGTGATAGTTCCGCTTATCATAATTGGTAACTCTTCCTTCTTGATATCTCTGAAATATTTTTTTATTGCATAGATAGCAGCTTTGGCATTTAAGGTATCAAAAATTGTTTCTACCAAAAGAACATCTACACCGCCATCAACCAACCCTTTTATTTGTTCATAGTAAGCTTCCGCCACTTCATCAAATGTAACCGCACGATAGCCAGGGTTATTTACATCCGGAGATAGGCTTAATGTTTTATTTAACGGGCCTATTGCGCCTGCAACGAAAGCCCCCTCCAAACCTCCCCCCAAAGGGGAGGCTTTCCGAGACTCTATAAATTTGTTAACTGCATTTCTTGCACATTTTGCTGCGGCAACATTTAATTCATAGGCCAGGGATTGCATATCATAATCTGCCATTGCAATGGATGTGCTGCTGAAAGTATTAGTTTCAATAATATCTGCTCCTGCCACTAAATATTGCAGATGAATATCTTCAATTATTTCCGGCCGGGTAATACTTAAAAGATCGTTATTGCCTTTTACATCCTTATGCCAGTCTTTAAACCTTTCGCCACGATAATCTTTTTCTTCAAGCTTGTGGCGCTGTATCATAGTGCCCATTGCACCATCAATTATCAGGATTTTTTCCTTTAACCGTTCGTGAATTGTTTTCATAATACTAATTTTTATGAAGACGAAGAGCTATGCTTAGCAGATACTTTAAACTATAAAAACGTGTGGGAAACGATAGGTAAGTTTCTTTGCGTTTATTAGTTCGATATGGCTGAACAATAAACAAATCCGCCTGAATGTTATGTAAAAATA
>JBBJOK010000114.1:6042-8428 GCA_037721545.1 Chitinophagaceae bacterium | reverse complement strand
CTGCCGGTTGCAAAGCTATTTATGGTCATTACAGATATACCATTGTTGGTTTGTAAGGAACGTATTTTTTCTCGTTTTTCTTTACGTGATATATTTTTTTGCTTCAATGGCGCTACCACCTTTAGCTTGTCTAAAGAATCATCGGCTATTCCAAATAAGGGCAAAACCGTTTTTTTTTCATTACCGAAACTATCAATATATCGAACGGAATAATTTTTATATATCCCAAAAACATTTCGGTGAAAAAAAGGAAAGTTTGTGCTTAACCGAATGTAGTTAACATTATCTTCATAGCCATCTTGCACCATATAGCCAAACATTTTCTTAATCATATCCTGGCTCCTCATACCATTAATGGAAGTAATAAGCAGTCCTTTTTTTATTATTGAATCCTTCCTGTTTAGATTGGCTGTTACTACCATCGTGTCTTTCCATATTTTTAAATACAAAGGGAAAGAGGGAATCCTTTTATTTCTGATAAATTTATTCCATCCTTTACTCATGCTAAAACTGGTATGCCCGCAATGAATTTTATTAACTAATGGCGCTAATATCTTCCAACCAAATTGTAGTTCGGTCATGGAGTCTGCGATATTTTGGTAGCCTTCGTTAAAATAGTAGTTCATGCTATCTTGAGAGGTGTACCAATAAAGCGAAGGATGTTTTTGTTCAAGAATATTTCGCAACAGCGTATAATCTTCCTGTAATATTTTTTTTGAATATTGTTTATCAGCACTATAATTTTTAGTTACCGAGCAACTAAACAACCCAAGGCAAATTACCAACACAAAAAGGGTTCTTTCGGATTTCATTTCCTGGAATTGTTATTTAAATGCATTCCATCCCTGTGCAGTTACAGGATGTTTATTTCCTCCCTTGGTTAGAATATTGGCACCTTCTTCTTTTTCTATTATATAACCAATCACACTTATCTGCTCGTTCAAAACTATTTTATCATAATCATTTTGGGCAAGTGTAAAAACCAATTCATAATCTTCACCTCCACTTAAAGCGCAAGTTGTGGGGTCCAATTCAAGTTTATATGCAAACTGTCTTGCCAGGTCGTTTACAGGTATTTTATCTTCATATAAAACGCAGCCCACATCACTTTGTTTACAAATATGAAGCACCTCACTGCTTAACCCATCGCTTACATCAATCATGGCAGTCGGCTTAATTTCATTTGTTGCAAAAAATTCTATAATATCTTTTCTTGCGTCGGGTTTTAAAAGCCTGCCGATAATATAATCCTGGTTTTCAAGATCAGGCTGTACACCTTTGGTTTCTAAAAAAACTTTCTTCTCTCTTTCCAATAATGTTAATCCTAAAAAAGCGCTGCCCAAATCACCTGAAACACAGAGAAGATCGGCTTTTTTTGCCCCGCTTCTTGTTACAAAATTATCCGGACTAACTTCACCTATTGCAGTAACAGAAATTATAAAACCTTTTTGAGAAGTGGTTGTATCGCCACCTATAAGATCAACGCCATATTTATCGCATGCGGCATATACACCTTCATAAAATTCGTCAAGTGCCTCAATACTAAAACGATTGCTGAATGCAATGCTAATAGTTACCTGCGTAGGCGTAGCATTCATAGCATAAATATCGCTCACATTTACTACAACACTTTTATACCCTAAGTGTTTTAAAGGTGTGTACATTAAATCAAAATGTATTCCTTCAATAAGCATGTCCGTCGTAATTACGGTTTGCTTTCCAAAATGATCAATCACTGCGGCATCATCACCAATACTATAAATGGTTGAAACATTTTTTATCTCATTGTTTTTGGTGAGATGCTCAATTAATCCAAACTCACCAAGTGTTGAAATTTCGGTTCTAATGCTGGTCACTAATTTTAGATTTTAGATTTACGATTTCGGATTTTTTTGATAGGTTTTCCTTTTCTTTCTCTGAATTAGAGATTGCAGTATTGATAGAAGCTACAATGATAGATAGTAATTCATCGGCTTCTTTATATAATTCCCTCAAATCATTTTTATTCTCAGAATTAAATTCTGCCAGCATTTCATAAAAAAACATGCTTTCGTCCAATTCTTCTTCAACAATTCTAAGTTTATTTATAAAGTCTGCTTTGGATTTGCCCCTACAGGCAGCCCTGTAATTAGCTGCTGATGACGAAGAACATCTTATCAGTTGACCTATGTAAACTTTATTAATCAAGTTCAGTGATAGTTTTGTGCATAGCCGAGCACTCTTAATCGCCAAAAGTTTTAATCTCTCTTTTAAATCGTTTTTATTCATCCAGATATAAATCTAAAATCGTCAATCTAAAATCTGCAATCTTATACAGTACCATTCACATAGTCCAACAATTCCTCATGAATTTTTCCGTTAGTTGCAACAATGTGGGGCTGATAGG
>JBBJOK010000114.1:3927-5942 GCA_037721545.1 Chitinophagaceae bacterium | reverse complement strand
TCCAACAATTCCTCATGAATTTTTCCGTTAGTTGCAACAATGTGGGGCTGATAGGGCGAATAATAATTGCCTTCAAAGTCTGTTACTTTTCCTCCAGCCTCTTCCACCATTAAAAATCCGGCTGCACTATCCCATGCTGCTAGTTTATGTTCATAAAAACCATCAAATCTACCTGCTGCAACCCAACATAAATCAATAGCAGCACTTCCCAATCTTCTTACTGGTATTCCTTTTCGTATTAGCTTTTCAAAAACCTGTAAAGGCCCGTTGGGCGTATCTAAATAAGTATATGGGAAACCGGTAACCAAACAGCTTTTAATAACTTCTGTTTTATCACTAACTCTAATTTTCTTATCATTCAAGGTAGCACCATGCCCCTTCTCAGCAATATAAAATTCATTCATATTAGGATTATATACTGCCCCCAATATCATTTTTCCATTCTGTTCTACCCCAATACTAACGCAACAAATAGGAATGCCATTTGCGAAATTTACAGTACCATCAATGGGATCAATTATCCATTTGTAATCACTTGCTT
This sequence comes from Chitinophagaceae bacterium, assembly GCA_037721545.1. GTDB lineage: Bacteria > Bacteroidota > Bacteroidia > Chitinophagales > Chitinophagaceae > Ginsengibacter. The sequence continues at coordinate 5,401 of JBBJOK010000114.1, read as the reverse complement.
TACCTTTCGCCCCACATTCTTCACTCAATATCAGATGTTCAGGAAAATCTTTTTTAATGACCTCAATAATTGCTTTTTCTGCTGCATGATCAGCTTCTGTAACTAAATTATTTATGCCTTCTTTATTGGATATTTTAAAAGAACCATTAAAAAATCTTTTAATTTCATTTGCCCCGGCTTCTGTGGCTTTTAACAACGTTGATTTTAACATGGCGCAAAGATAATTGTCTGAGCCGCGATTTGGGGAGATTTTGCATTAAAAAAAAATCTTAACCTTTATTGATTTTGAAAATGCAACAAAATTTCAGAAATAAAAAAGCCATCCCGCAATTTGGCGGGATGGCTATACTAACCCTAGTAAGATTTATGCAGCAGCTACTTCTGCAATTTTAGCTCGTATTTTTCCCTCTAATTCATTTGCGAGCTCAGGATTATCAACCATCAACTGTTTTACAGCTTCACGGCCCTGGCCTAATTTAGTAGTATCATAACTAAACCAGCTTCCGCTTTTTTGTATAACGCCCAACTCAACACCCATATCAATAATTTCACCCGTTTTAGATATACCCTGGCCGAACATTATATCAAATTCAGCAATACGAAAAGGCGGTGCAACTTTATTTTTTACAACTTTAACCTTCACCCTGTTACCTACAGATTCATCACCATCTTTTATTTGTGCCATTCTGCGGATATCCAATCTTACAGAGGCATAAAATTTTAGGGCATTACCACCCGTTGTAGTTTCGGGGCTACCGAACATTACCCCAATTTTATCACGAAGCTGGTTTATAAAAATGCAACAGCTGTTTGTTTTACTTATTGTAGCTGTAAGCTTACGCAAAGCCTGACTCATTAGCCTTGCCTGCAATCCCATTTTGCTGTCACCCATTTCACCCTCCAATTCACCTTTTGGAACAAGCGCTGCAACCGAATCTATTACAACCACATCAAGTGCTCCGGAAAGAATAAGGCGATCAGCAATTTCTAAACCTTGTTCACCATAATCGGGCTGGGAGATCAAAAGATTATCTACATCCACTCCTAATCTTTTTGCATAGCTGGCATCAAATGCATGCTCTGCATCAATAAAAGCACACATGCCTCCTTTTTTTTGCGCTTCAGCAATAACGTGAATAGCAAGCGTTGTTTTGCCTGAAGATTCCGGGCCATAAATTTCAACAACCCTGCCTTTAGGTAAACCGCCAATGCCAAGCGCAACATCAAGCCCAATAGAACCGGTAGAGATAACTTCCTGTGGCTCCTGCGATCTTTCATTCATCATCATTACGCTTCCTTTTCCAAAGTCTTTATCTATTTTGTCGATAGTTAATTTTAATGCTTTTAATTTTTCTGTGTTGCTCATGTTTTCTGTTTTAATTGATGTATCTAAGTTAATTGTATAATCAAAGGTAGAAATAAATATTTATAAACACTAACTATTTTAGTAATTTATTGATAAAATATTTAGTTA
>JBBJOK010000114.1:0-3827 GCA_037721545.1 Chitinophagaceae bacterium | reverse complement strand
TTATTTAATCTTATTTGCCCACGCATCCATTTTGCTTTCCATTACATCCAATGGCATTACACCATCTTTTAAAAGTTCATCATGAAAGGCAGCAAGATTAAACCTGCTTCCTAAATGGTTTATATATTTTTCTCTCAACTCTCTTATTTTTAATGCGCCAATCTTATAACTTAAGGCCTGTCCCGGAATTGCCATATATCTTTCAATTTCTGCAATAGCGCCTTCTTCGGTTATGGCTTCATTTTCCATCATATATTTTATGGCTTCTTCTCTTGTCATTCCCTTTACATGAATACCCACATCAACCACTAAACGGATAGCCCTGTGTATTTCATCGCCAAGGGCTCCCATATATTGATAAGGATCTGTATATAATCCCAGTTCTTTCCCCAATGATTCGCAATACAAAGCCCAGCCTTCGCCCATAGCACCGTACCATGCAAAACGCCGGAATTTAGGCAGGCTTTCATTTTCCTGTTGCAACGATACTTGATAGTGATGACCGGGTATGGCTTCGTGCAGAAATAAAGATTCCATACCTGATGTTGAATTAAACTTTGTTGCATCAATTATAGGAACATAAAAAATTCCTGGCCTGCTACCATCTGCCAAACCCTGATTGTATTCAGCACTTGCGCTCGCAGCTCTGAAGGCTTCTGTCTGTCTTATTTCAAAAGTAGTTTTTGGGGTGCGGCCAAACATTGATTTTAGATTGGGATCAATTCTCTTTTGAATATCTCTGAATGCAATTAAAACTTCTTCAGGCGTTTTATAAGGCATGAATTTTTTATCAGTTTTCATAAAGTCAAAAAATTCTTTAAGGTCTCCTTTAAAACCAACACTCTCTTTAATTTTTTCCATTTCTGATCTTATCCTTTTAACTTCAGAAATGCCTGTGTTATAAATTTCATCTGATGTTTTATTGGTTGTCGTCCAGTAACGGATTAAATAATTATAGATCTTTTCTCCATTGGGTAATGCTTTTATTCCGCTTGTGCTTCTTGCCGCAGGCAAATATTTATCCTTAAAAAACGATGCAAGTTTTTGATAAGATGGGATAATAAATGAATCAACAGCCTGTTTATATTTTTGAATAAAAGAAATTTTTATACTGTCATTAAACTCTGAAGGAAATTTTTTTATTGGGCCATAAAAAATATTCTTGGAACTTTCTTTTACAGTCATAGCCTCCATTTGGGGGATCATCTTTAACACCAGCGCTTTTGGTAAAATAACTTCAGCATTCATCCCTTTTGTAAACTGGGCTATTGCAGAATCGCACCAAATTGAAAATTGTTGTATCCTGCTTAACCAATTATTATAATCTTTTTCTGTTTTAAAAGGTTGGTAGCTTTCTCCTGCACCTAGCTGCCCCATAGTTATTGGCAAACCCCAAAATTGCTGAAAGGGCATATAATAATTTTGTATTTCCCCTGCCATAAGATTAAGATCTAATCCCTCTATCTGCATCTTCATTTCACGGGAAAATATTTTATAACTAATGAAATCATTTGCATTAAGTTTTGATGTATCAATGCCTGATAAAGCGTTTTGAAAGCTTAAGTAAAAGTCTTTTAAAGTATCCTTATAAGCATCTGAAATATTAATAGGTAACTGATCATTATAGCGATTGTCCCCGTTTTGTGTAGCTTCCAAAGGATATAGCTTCATCCTCTGGTCATAATAATCATTAAGTAATTTACTAAATGAAGTATCCGAAGAATTAACCTCAGAATTATTGGAGGCACCTTTTTGATTGCAGGAAATAACTCCAATCAGCAGCAAGGTTGCAAAAATTATCTGTTTCATAAATTAATTTTGAAGTACAAAAAAGTAAAGATGATCTTCTTGTGCAATATTACCATCCACCAATCTGATAATGCAGTATTTTTATATAAAATTTGGAGCAAGCATGAAATTTATTTGTCTTATTACTGTGGCCTTTATTATTGTTTCATGCAAACAATCTCCTGTAAAAGAAAAAACGGTTTTTGTAAATGATACCACTACGGTACAGGATACTGTAATTTTTATAAAAGATTCCACAATGGCAGCGGCATTTTCTGATAGCTTGCCAAATGGCGCCTACCAGGGGATGTATCCTTGTAAAGGGTGTGAAGGTATTCAACAAACAATTTTATTTACACCTGATAAAAAATACAGACTGGAAGAAATTACCTGGGGGAAGACATCATCTCCAAAAAAAACCGAAGGTATTTGGGAAAGTAAAAGTGGAATGATATGGATGTATCAAACAGGCAGAGCACCCATGAAATTCTTTTTAAGAAAAGATAGCCTGTTCACAGATTCCTTACAATATGCACTTGTTAAACGGGAACTTGCTAATAATCCAACCTGGAGACAAAAACAAAGTGAGGGAATCGATTTCGTGGGATTAGGAACTGAGCCTTTCTGGAGCCTTGATATAGATAATGAGAAAATGATCCTGTTTAAAATGTCTGATTGGAAGAAGCCCGTAATTTTTCCAATTGAAAAACCGTCCCTAACTAAAGACAGTACCTTCTACAATCTTTCATCAGAAGGTGGACCGTTACGGGTAACGGTTTTTCCACAGTTTTGTAGCGATGGAATGAGCGACTTTTTATATCAATATAAGGTAGTAGTAAAATATAAAGGCAGTACCTACAAAGGGTGTGGAGTAATGCTGGGTATATTGTAAAATAATAATGGCATCATTTTTATATTATATTTAAAAAATAAAATTATGCAGTGGTTAGGTAGAAGAGAAAGCAGTAATGTAGATGATAGACGCGGAATTTCCGGTGGCCCGCTGGCAGTTGGCGGAGGTATTATTGGAGTTATATTTTTGTTAGCAAAATTTTTACTTGGCGACGGAGATATAACCGACCTGCAACAAGGTTTTCCACAGGGGCAGCAGCAGGAAATGACCGTAGAGCAAAAGGCAGCTGACGATGAAAGAGCCAAATTTGTAAAAGTAGTACTGGCTGATACCGAAGATGTATGGGATAAAATTTTCAGGGAAATGGGTAGCCAATATCAACCACCTACGCTAGTTTTATTTAGAGGCAGTACACAATCCGGGTGTGGCGGCGCAACTTCACAATCAGGCCCTTTTTATTGCCCAGCAGATAATGATGTTTATATTGATCTTTCTTTTGCGGAAGATTTACAAACCAAGTTTGGGGCTACTGGAGATTTTCCCTTAGCCTATGTTATAGCTCATGAAGTTGGGCATCATGTGCAAACACTTTTGGGCTTATCAGATAAAATGCAAAGGTTACGCAGCCAGGTTGGCGAAACAGAATACAATAAATACTCGGTTAAAATGGAGTTACAGGCAGACTTTTATGCCGGGCTATGGACTCATTATAATCAAAAAATGAAAAACGTAATTGAACAAAAAGACATACAGGAAGCTTTAACTGCAGCTAGTGCAATTGGCGATGACAACATAACCAAAGGAAGAGTTTCCCCCGATGCTTTTACCCACGGAACATCTGCGCAAAGAATGTATTGGTTTAAAAAAGGTTTTGAAAGCGGAGATATAAAACAGGGAAATACATTCGAAGCCTCCGGACTATAAAGCTTTTATAAAATTAATTATCATCCTTTCTTTTCCCTGACTCATTGCCTCCTCCTGTATCATCCTGAGCAGCTGGGCTATCTTCATTCGGATGGTCCTGGCTTTTAGAGGGTGCCGGATTTTTTTTAGGCTGCTTAACAGTTTTTTCATTTTGCTCATCATACCCCGCATTGGTTGCCGAACCTTTTTTATCTCCCTGTTGCGCTTTACGGCTTTCGTAATATTTCTTAGTTCGTGAATTCATTTATAAAGATTTATGAAA
>JBBJOK010000113.1:0-8462 GCA_037721545.1 Chitinophagaceae bacterium | reverse complement strand
CTACTGTGTAATCAAGCCCTGCAAATTTTATTGCTTCCGCACTGGTTGGATAATCTTCTATTATTTTCCCTAATCCATGCCATGCTTTTTCTTTTACTGAAAAGAAGCTGTACTTTCCAGTCTGTTCATTGAAATTGAGATTGTGTGCCATAAAATTTAATTTTTTAAAATAAATAATTGTAATAAAAAATAAAAGCATCAGTGCATTTTTATTACACTGATGCTTAAAAAAATCAGAACGGTAAGTCATCGGTTACCGCTTCTTTTTTGTCCATAGGAATTTCAGCGTTTTCTTCCTGACTTTCGGTAGTTTGTTTGGTGTTAGAATGAATTTTGATGTTATTCACGTGGCAATTCAAGGAAGCTTTTGCTTCGCCATCAGCTCCTTTGTAAGCGTTCACATAAATTCGCCCATGAATTTCTAACAACGTGCCTTTGATTAAACGCTCCGCAATCTTTGTACTGATCCAGTATGAACAGTTGACAAAGGTTGTAACCTTTACACCTTCTTCGCTGTTCTTTGGTTTGTAGTAATCATTAACAGCAATGCTGAAATTCACTACTTTTCTTTCATCTTTCAGTTGATTAACAACTGCATCTTTTGTAATTCTGCCTACGATTTCCATAATTGTAAATTTTAATGGTTATAAAAAATAGTTGTTTAATGTGCGCTGAATAAAGCAAGATTTTTTGCTTCCACTTTGTTGGGATATTTCTCATGGCTGTGCCGTTTTACCAGATAAAAAATGGTGATGTCTTCGTTTAATAATATTACCCACGCTGACAAAAGCGCTTTTGAGCGGAGACAGTTTTTCTTTCGCTGGATTTCCCAGGAAAGCCGCATCAGGTAAGAAAGGCGTGTACTGTGTTTCATGTTATAAAAATTTAAATTGTTACAGAAAAAAAATATTTTGTAAAAGAAAAAATGGAAAAAAAGAAAGCTTTTGGGATCAGCGGCTGTATTAAAAGACAAAAAGGAAACGGAATAAATAACATCGGAAAAGTATGTAGGAAAGCTTTTTTTTATGCCGTAGTCTTTTTGGCAACCTCTTTAATCAATAACTATCCAGCCGCTATCTTCGCTTTCGCTTTTACCATTTGATTTACAAAAAATGCATTAAAGAATATTGATTGTCTAAGAAGTTTAAATATCTAATGCAGACCTATTGTATCTAATTATTCTACTTGAAGTGAATGACTGAATGTAACAGCAGGTGAAATGAGCTGATAATAGTGGTGGATATGTGACATTTCGCTGTAACATTTTGGACTCTTATTAAATTAGAGAAAGCGAAATTCCATAGCCTAATAAATAATGGAAGAGCGAATGGAAGCAGCGTGTGAAATGAAGGAAGGAATGAAAGTTGAATATCCCGTATAACTTTTGAAGCTGTTCTATCCCGAAGCATGAGGGATTGTACAGCGCAAATCCTGAAGCCCAATTCCTGCAATACTTTTCAACGGAGCGTCGCAACGATGCTTCATCTGTGCTTTTCTGCCGGTAACCAACATTTCCTTACAAAAAGTCTGTATTGCGCTTTTGTTAAGCCAACATTTTTAAAATCGGGACCAGAAGAAAAACAATTCCGGGAACTGTCCCGTCAAACAACTTTTGCACATTTATTTTTGCACTGTAAAAACTTTTATTTTTCATAGTGTCAAATTTTCGCTGATTTAAGAGTATACACCTATGCATAAGCTAAATACTAACACACCACCGCCCTAACAATATCTGCAAATAAATATATTTTGTCATACACTAAGTAACTTTGTTTACACATTGAAAATTGATACATTTAAAATGGAAGGTTCACCGTCACAAGCTGGATTTTACTATCAGAACAATGTTGCAGCATTAAGAATAATTGAATGCTTGTTTTTTAACACAGACATTACACACATTAGATTGGAGAATTACGAAAAAGGACATCACATTGATGATATCATTATTTATCGAAATAGCAAAATTGAATATAACCAGGTTAAGTGGTCAGAAGATGGAGACAATTCTTATACTCTTTATAACTTGCTTACAGCGCAGGCTCCCAAAAAATCAATCTTCCGTCAACTTGCGGAGGGATACCTAGGCGTTAAGCAAAGCAACACTGACTTTTCAATTACACTTTTCACCACCAAACGAGAAAGCTTTCAAAAAAGACCTAGCGAAGGATTAAGTCATGGTTTAACCGAAATCAGGACAAATATTTTTGAACCATTAAAGCAAGCATCAGTTCGGTATGACTTGTTGCCAAAATACACAGAGTATCGAAAGACATTGGAAGTAATCAGAAAAGAATGTTCCTTAGATGAAGATTCATTCAATGACTTTATTAAGAAACTTGAATTTAAGTTCAGCCAGGAGCCAATAGACCAAATTCAAAGTGCAATAAAGTTTAAGCTAGACAGATTAGGCATTGAACAAACTCGTTTCGAGATATTTCTTGATGGTATTGTAAAGTGGAGTATAACTGGTGAACAAATAACTAAGGACCTAGTATTAAGACAACTTGGAATTACAGATAGGTTTGAAGATAAACTCTCTCATTACTTCAAGGTAGTAGATGAAAGGTTTTATGTACCCAATAATGATTTGTTAACAAAACTGAAAACATCTTTAACCGAATTAGAAGGTGGGTATATTTTAATTGAAGGTTTGCCGGGTATTGGTAAATCCACAGCCCTTACGAAATTCAAAGAAACCAACCCCGAAATTACTTTGGCTTATTACTGCTTTATTCCTGATGCAAAAAATGATTTTGGGGAATTAAGACATAAGTCAAATTACTTCCTAAAATCACTATGCATTACTATTGAAAACCATTTTCCTGATGTTGATTTGCCTAATAAATATTCCGACAGATTTGAAGAAAAGTTTATCTCATACATTGATAAATTAGGTACTCTTAAAAAGAAAATAATTTTTATCATAGATGGGCTGGATCATGTTCATCGGAATACAACAATTCATGAGAATTCACTTCTCTATCAAATAAAGGGCAATCTGCCCGATAACATTTTCTTTATATTAAGTTCTCAGTATAGAAGTGTTCTCTCCCCTTCTGTTGCAACGCAAATTGATTCCGATCCTCGGAGACATATTGTTGTAGCTAAATTTTCTCAGCAAGAAATCAGACAATATTTAAACAACAAAGGAATAGACGCTATCGATTTTCTCGACCAAATTGAAAGGGTGTCAAGCGGAATACCTCTTTATCTTCATTACATTTCAGAACTACTTCTTAATACAAAAAAGAGAAATTATGAGGAAACTTTAAAGAACCTTCCAAATCTCATTGACGATAAAATAAATACATATCATGAATACTTATTTAAAAAAATCGAGAGTGATGAATTCGCCAAGTGGGTGTTAGCTGTGTTTGCATATAGAAAAGAAAACAGCACAGCGGATACAATTTTAGAAATCCTGAAATTAGCTGGGTTGAGCAAAAATATTACTGACGTTTCAGATGTAATAAATAATTTCTCACACCTATTAAGGCAGACAAATGGAAGGGCTTACTCAATATTCCACAACAGTTTCAGAGAATTTATTCTGTCAAAAACTGAAACACTTAAAGATAAATTTAATACTGCGTTAATACAATTTTATGAGCAAACTCCATTTGCAGATGAAGCCTACAGAAATTATTTTAAGCACTTAAATGAGATTGGGGATTATCGGAAAATTATTTCAGCAACAACCTTAGATTGGATTAAGTCTGCATGGATGAATTACAGGGCAATTGAAGAGACAAAAGAGAATTTGGAAATTGCATTAAATGCTTGTGTTGAAACTCTAACACTTTCTGAGTTCATAAGAATTGCCTTTCTAAAATCTCAATTTGCCAGATTGAGTTGGAACATTGAAAATTCTGAAATTGATTTTCCTACTTTGCTATTAAATGCAGGTGAGACAGCAAATAGTTTGCGTTCAATTTGGGATGGTGATTTTGTATTGACAAGTAAGGAATACTTCTGTTACTATTTGGGACTGTATTATTCGACAACAGGATCATTATTGCCTCAAAACGTTATTCAACAGGGATTTTCAAAATCTCTTCTAAAAGGAAATTCAGATAAAATTACTAAAGTTTTAAAAGCGGAAGCGCTTTCCTTTGGTAAGGTAAAAGAGCTTTTTCACGAGATAGATTTAATAAAATGGATAAAATCTGATGAGCATAGAGCTGATTATCACAAGGAAAGTTTTAGTGATGAAGAAAATGCAAAAAGCAACTTTAAAATTAAATTGAAGATTATTGATTATTTACTAGAGCATAAAAAATATGATGAATTACTAAAATTAGGAGAGGCATTTAAAACTGATAAAGTTTTATTATCAAGCATTCAGATTGCACTTGTCAAACTTCTTCTTCCAAGTGAAAAAGTTTCAGCATCTAAACTCATTAGCCAACTCGACTTTTCATTATTAAAGGATAAACAATATTTTAAACTAATAGCTTTTTGCAGCGATTATTTGAATAACTCAGAAATTATTCAACTATTTCCTAAGAGAAATTTAATTCAACCAGCTCTACATGATAAAGTTATAAATCAGAAGGGAATGAAGTACGCAATTCATAAAGAAATAGTTGAGCTATTCTCCGACTTAAAATCAATTTGGATTTTTAAGCCTCAAATGGTGAATACTCTCTTATTAAGAGTTTCGAGTTTACCAAGTCCGGCTAAGAATATTTACAATTCAGTTTTTTATTTATCTGAGTTATGGAATAAAAATAGAACCTTGAATTTGGTCGAAGATGCTAAAGTAAATTTAGTAAAGGAGGCAATAAAGGCACTATATGTTCCGAAGCACAAAGAATACAGGAAAACAAATTATGGTTTATTCGACCATAATAGTGATAACTACTTTATTGCAACAAGCATCAAAAATTTATTTAATCAAATTTTAAAATTCTCTACAAAAATCTTTTCGAGCAATAAGATTGAAGAAATAATCAATTATTGGTTTTCACTTGAAGAAAGTGAAGACGGATACAGGCACTATACTGTTGCCTTGGGTTTAGCCCAAATAATAAATGCAAGTCAGCAAAAAAGCCTGACAGAGTTAACTTACAAACTAATTAAACATTCGGAAGAAATCGCAAGACATGAGGAAGAAACTATCACATTAACTTCTTACATTGGAGATGTTGCTGAGATCTATGGAATATGTGGATTCGCTGAAGATTTTAAGAGGCTTTATAATCAGTTAATCGAAATCGCTTTTGGCATAGGAAGTAGAAAGGATTATCAAGCCTCATATATTCTTTCGCCCCTGGAATTACTTCACAAAACCGACCCTGATAATACACTTACAAGATTGTCAGAAATATTTAAAATACAATATAAACTAAGTAATGCAGGAAATGGCAGAATGCTTCATATATGCCTATCCGAACTAATCTCTTTTACAGCAGAACATTATCCTGAATTAGCTTTTATTCTATTAAAAAAGGAAGAAAAAAATCTATGGAGAGAAGAGGCAATTGATATAATTTTTGAACCCTTAATAAAAACTGCGACAAAAGACAACCTTCCTCTTTTCTTTAGCATAGTAAAGACTTTACCTCGATGGGATAAAGGCGGCACAAGGGACAACTTTTTTTTAACTCTTTCAATTCATTTACTTAAAAGGGCAATTCAACTTCAAGAAAATTCATTCATTTCCACCCTTTTGGATGTAGTAAAACAAAATACATTAATTGAACTTGAAGATTTAGGTGAATTAGAAAAATTTTCCGAAGTTTTTATTGAAGCAGGATTAGATTACACTGAATATTTTTTACCTACACCAAAAAAGAAAGAGCAATCAACTACAAAAGAAAAGAAGTTGCCGCAGGATGAAAAATTTATAATCAAGTATTCTTCTCCAAACATCTCATACTTAATTGAACTTTTTGAAAGGGACTATTCAGAATTTGACAAATTTGTTCAATCGCAATATGAAATCTGTTTAAAAAACAGGAGAATTCAAACTTTTCGGAACGAGTATTACCGTTCAAAATCTACATTTGAAAAATTCTACAAATCACTGCCTGAGGTAATTCAAACAAGCTCACAAAAAATTTTAATGAGAGTTATCAGAAATTATCTCAACCTTAAACAGCAAGTAATTGATTTCAATCCTGATTCATTTTTAAAATCAGAAGAGCTTGAACAATTCTTTAATGAGTTCGTTACCACAACAAACAGCTTATTTCCTGATAATGCCTTAAAGAATTTTGTTGAAACGGAATTTGAGAGAGAGAAATGGATTGATAATATTTTGCAGTTTATAAATGAGCATCGTGATTATGTTTTTTCAAAAGTAATTTCAGAAGAAGATATTTTGAGAATGGTTGAACAAGTATCAATTTTAGATTCTGAGAATTTAATTGCGTTTATAAATAACTGGACTACTGGAAAAAGTAATTCAATTGCTTCTCTCAAAATTGCAAACAGACTTGTTTCTATTGACCCATCAAAAGCAAAAAAAATTCTTTTTAAAATTGCAGAAGATGAAACCGACAATTTGCTTTTTCCGAGGAGAGATGATTCAGCAAAATTGGGCTTTGACATAATTGAAACATTTATTAAAAGTGATAAAGAGTTCGGCAAGAAATTCTTGCTTAGAAGCTACATCTCTCAAAAAGGAAGATATGGTGATGACTTAATTGCAGCAATTGACAAACTACTTAAATATCAAGAGTATTTTGATGATAAGAATGCGGCTAACATTTTTTACGAATCCAATCTTCAATACAACCAAGAATTAGCTGAAGGGCTACCTGAAAAGGAAAGCGACTATGATTTTATTTCTAAACATAAAGAAACACTCACACAAACAAAAAGTATTATAAAATACCTTGTTGGGTTATTTGACTATCCAGTTGTTAAAGTTCGTGAGTTAACTCTACAAGCTGTTTTTGACCTAATGAATAAAAACGAAGATTATTTGAAAACTTTATTCAAGTTCGGCTTGGAGAAGGGGACAGATAATCAAATTGAACATTGTTTAATTGTACTTCATGCTGTTTCTTTAAACAATCACAAAATACTTCTTCCATTTAAAAAGCAGTTGTTTTCTATCACTAACAAACATCATTTTAATATTTTAGAATCTCTCAAGGAATTACTTCTAAGGATAAATGGTTTTGACAATACGTTTTTAAGTATTGCTGAAGCAGAAATAGTAGATAAGCTTAATGATAAAAGTCCAATCTTATTCAAGAATAAAATTCTAAGCTCAACAAGGGGAAAGAATTTTATTTACTCATCATATCAAACTAATCTTCTAAAGAAAATATATGATAATGAAGAGTATGAAACTGAAATTCAACATGATCTTTATTCAGATTTAGTTTCAAAAGGTTTTAAAGATTATAGTTCTGACGAAGAGGGTTCCGTACATCGTAGATATAACATAAATAATAATTTCGATATTATTGAAATACAATCACCATATTATGATGAAACAAAAAGTAGCTTAAACAGAATCTTCCACTCAAAAATTAAACAAGGATGCTTTGAAGAATCTTTTATTGAAGAAATACAAAAGAAATTTCGTTTGTATGACCCATCCAAACTACTTAATAAAGCTTTCCTAAAACCGAATTACATAAATTGGTTGCCACCAGGCATTTCAGAAAAAGACTTTCTTGAATTTAAGCATATTGATCAATTGGTAAAGGATTTTACAAACAGAGAAGCTGAATATTTGACTTTAGTTGAATTTGGTAGTCAACGATCTGATAAAGAGTATTCAGAGAATCAATATACAAGTTATTTTGAGGTTTTTGCTTTCCTAAAAATGAAGGGGCTTGATGATTCTGTTTTAGGTAATGGCAAAAGAAGACTCACTCCATTAATAAAAGAAGAAAATTTATACGCCTATGAAATTTCTTCTAAACTGTTTAATTCCACAAGTTTTCCGATTAAGGAAATCAAACCACTTATAGAAATTTCTGAAAGTAAATTTCGGGGCGAGACTGATTTGATAAATGCTAATTTATTTTCTGATATTTTTATTGAATTAGGAATCGAAGAACTAAATCTCCTGGATATTATGCAAGGCAAAGATAATTATCCTCTTGAGGCTTTTAGATGGCAGAGTGCTAATACATCAGGCAGTGGAAGGAGAAGATATAAGCCAATTTCAGAAGGATTTACTTTGAAAATCAAAAGAGATGTTCTTCTCAATTTTCTGTCAAAAAACAATATGGTTTTGTGTTATGATATTACATTAAGCCGCTCCGCAACGAAATACCAACCTGAGAATTATATGGAATGGTTTGATATAAATAAAAGAATTGAAGTTGAATTGAATTCTAATCAAAATAAATAGACATACCTGAAAGATGAGGTGATGGAAAAGGTCGTGAATAGGAAGTTGGTAAAACGATAGGATTTTAATAAATTGTTCTTCCGGATTTGGGAGTGCTTAATTAAGTGTGTCATTATTTGATAATCTATTTCCAAACCTT
>JBBJOK010000007.1:24824-29073 GCA_037721545.1 Chitinophagaceae bacterium | reverse complement strand
CAAAAAATCATGCACATAATCAATATCAATTTTGCTTTTTTTATCTGTGATAACATAATTATTTTTTGTAACAGTGTACACCATGATCATCAATTTTAAACAAAGATGCTAAATACAATTAATTTTGAGGATGCAAAGTGCCAAGGATGACCTACAGCTACGGTGGTGGAAGCTTGAAGAAAAGCTTATGGAGAAGTTTGGGAAAAAACCTGATATGGAAGCCATTCTCTTTTTAATAGGCATTCAGGAATTCGGAAACATTAGAAATAAATTTAGTAAAGAGCAAAAGCAAGACCTTATGCATGTGGCAGTTTGTAGCTTATTATCACAAAGCGGATATTATAAGCTCGAAGGATACGATGATGAAGGATGGCCTCACTTTTTGCAGCTGAAGGAATTGCCGGCTTACGATATGATACAACAGGAGAACTTTTTAAAAGATCATGTTTTACTATACTTCCAGGAATTATAACCCTTAGTTTATTACAAATGATAAAAAAAAGTTTTGCTTTATTGATGTTTGCATTTTTAATGGCTTGTTCCGCTACACGAAACATTGAAAATAAAAAGTTTTCAAAACTCGGTGTAAATCTATCCACTGATTCTGGAACTATCGTTCTACGACTGTATAACAAAACACCGCAGCACCGCGATAATTTTATTAAACTGGTAAGACAGCATTATTTTGATAGTTTGCTTTTTCATAGGGTTATAAAAAATTTTATGATACAAGGTGGTGATCCGAACAGCAGAAATGCAAAGCCACTAATACAATTGGGTAACGGAGGACCGGGTTATACTATTCCAGCAGAATTTGACACAAATTTTTTTCATAAAAAAGGCGTGCTGGCCGCTGCCAGAGAAGGTGACAATGCAAATCCGACTAAAGCCAGCAGTGGAAGTCAGTTTTATATTGTTCAGGGAAAAAAGTTTACTGATGCCGGATTGGATTCTGTTGAAACCTTTCGTTTAAAAGGTAGAAAAATACCTTTTGCTCATAGACAAGTGTATAAAACAATTGGAGGTGCACCACACCTTGATATGAACTATACGGTTTTTGGTGAAGCAGAAAGCGGTTGGGATGTGATTGATAAAATTGCAGCAGCTGCAAGAGATACCAATAACAGGCCTTATAATGATATAAAAATGAAGATGAAAATTGTTAGAAAAAAATAAACAAAATTATAGTTCTGGTAATAATATTATAAACCATACCCGATAAATGGGATAAATAAGAAATTCTTAAATTGCATCTTAATTCCCGATTCTTATTTAAAAATTTAATAAAAAAGATGAACTTTCCTGAAAATCTTAGATATACAAAAGACCATGAGTGGGTAAAATTAGAAGGTGATGTTGCCACCATTGGCGTAACAGATTTTGCTCAGCAGG
Organism: Chitinophagaceae bacterium; assembly: GCA_037721545.1. Lineage (GTDB taxonomy): Bacteria > Bacteroidota > Bacteroidia > Chitinophagales > Chitinophagaceae > Ginsengibacter. The sequence continues at coordinate 27,681 of JBBJOK010000007.1, read as the reverse complement.
AGCTTGGTGATATTGTATATGTAGAAATTGAAACAAAAGGCAAAACGTTAGCTGCTGAAACTGTATTTGGTTCTGTGGAAGCTGTGAAAACTGTAAGTGATCTTTTTCTCCCTATTTCAGGTACCATCAATGAGGTAAACCCTGCATTGGAAGCGCAACCTGAATTGGTAAATACCGATCCTTATGGAGAAGGCTGGATGATAAAGATGACCGTAGATAACCCAGAAGACGTACAAAATTTAATGGATGCAGCTGCCTATGAAAAATTAGTGGGGTAATATATCTCTCCACGCAGCCCGTAGAATGAGTTTACATGAAAATATCATTTAAAAAATTTATACCAGGCATTGCCTGGTTTTTTATTGTTTTAATTATAATGTGCTTACCAGGAACGGATATTCCTGAGATTGATTGGTTATCAGGTATAAATTTTGATAAGCTGGTCCATATCGGAACATTCGGTCTACTCGTAATATTATTCTGCTGGCCGTTCTATAATTCAACATTTAATAATAAAGAGCGACTGCAATACTTTATAAAAATAGCATTTGCGGTAAGCGTGTGGGGTTTAACAACCGAGTTTATACAAAAATATTTTATTTCTGGCCGTGCTTTCGACCTGCTGGATTGGGCAGCAGATAGCCTTGGAGCATTGATTGCCTATTTGTTTTGTAAAAAGGTGTTTACTAAAACAGAATAACCAAGAAAATTAGAGATAAGCCATAAACTATGGTAATGGTTATTAGTAAAGGGATTCAGCTTGTTTCATAAAAAATTAATCAATACATTTGCTTATATGAAGAGTGTTGCTAATATGGAGTATAATACCACCAGGAATCATTTGGAGATTCGGGAATATGGCCGTCATATTCAAAAAATGGTGGAATACCTTCTTGCTTTGGAAGACAGGGATAAGCGTCAGAAAAATGCCTATGCCTTAATTGAATTAATGGGCTTCTTAAATCCACATTTAAAAAATGTGGAGGATTTCCGACACAAACTGTGGGATCACCTGTTTTTAATAAGCGATTTTAAATTGGATGTTGATAGCCCCTATCCCAAACCAACAAGAGAATCATTAAAAGCTAAGCCAGATCCATTGCCTTATCCTAAAAGATATCCTAAATACAATCACCTAGGCAAAAATATAGAGATAGTTATCGATAAAGCATTACAGGAGGAGGATGGTGAAAAACGCCAGGGATTTGCTAATGCAATTGCGTATTACATGAAGCTCACCTACAGCAACTGGCATAAAGAACTGGTTCATGATGATAATATTCAAACAGAATTAGCATCTATTACAAAAGGCGAACTTGAATTTAATAACAGGCCATTTGTAAAACATAGGGTAGATACCCGGGCAGACAGAGATGATTATGCAACGGGTGGGGGGAAGTACCGCAAAAATTTTGGCCCAAGAAATAATAACAGGAACAATCAGGGGAGAGATAACAGGAGTAACAATAATAATAACAACGGTAGAAATAATAAGTTTAAAAAAAGATATTAATCCAGGCAACTGAATAAATAATGCCCTGGCATACGAAAGGTATTGTCAGGGTTTTTATTTTTGATCGGTTAAACTTTTACGAATGAGTTCATTTGAAGTTACAGGAGGTAAAAAATTATATGGAGAAATAACGCCACAGGGATCAAAGAATGAAGCGTTACAAATTATTTCTGCGGTCTTACTCACTTCTGAAAAAGTTACCATCAATAACATTCCTGATATTCTAGATGTGAATTTGCAGATAGAATTATTGGGAGAATTAGGGGTTAAAATTGATAGAGTAAATCCACACACCTGCATTTTTCAGGCTGACGATGTTGATGTACACTATTTGCATAGTGAAGATTACCATAAAAAAAGTGGCAGATTGAGGGGAAGCGTAATGCTTGCCGGACCTATGCTTGCGAGGTTTAAAAAAGCATTTATTCCTAAACCCGGCGGTGATAAAATTGGCAGGAGAAGATTAGACACTCATATCAAGGGTTTTGAAAAACTTGGCGCAAAAATTTTATACGATACAGAAGATTCTTTTTTTCATTTACAGGCGGATGAATTACAAGGCACTTATTTATTACTTGATGAACCCAGTGTAACTGGAACAGCTAATTTACTGATGGCTGCAGTTATGGCAAATGGTACCACAACCATCTATAATGCAGCCTGCGAGCCTTACATACAACAGCTTTGTAAAATGCTTATGGGTATGGGCGCAAAAATAAATGGAGTAGGAAGTAACATGCTTTTAGTGGAAGGCATTGAAAAATTAGAGGGAACGGAACATACCATATTGCCGGATATGATTGAAGTGGGCTCTTTTATCGGTCTGGCAGCAATGACGCAAAGTGATATAGTTATTAAAAATGTGGGCCTTAAGCATTTAGGAATTATTCCTGAAAAATTTCAGCAGCTTGGTATAAAAATGAATTTTACCGGAGATGACATTCACATTCCGGCGCAATTCTCGTATGAAATACAAACATTTTTAGATGGCTCTATCCTTACACTTTATGATCATCCATGGCCGGGATTAACACCTGATCTTTTAAGTATTATTTTAGTGGTTGCCACACAAGCAAAAGGCAGTGTATTGATACACCAGAAAATGTTTGAAAGCAGGCTGTTTTTTGTAGATAAAATAATTGAAATGGGCGCACGAATAGTTTTATGCGACCCCCATCGTGCAGTAGTTGTGGGCTTGGAAAGAGTAAACCCATTACGGGGAATTTCCATGAGCAGCCCTGATATAAGAGCAGGTGTGGCGTTGCTTATTGCTGCATTAAGCGCAGAGGGAAAAAGCATAATTCAGAATATTGAACAAATAGACCGTGGTTATCAGAATATCGA
>JBBJOK010000007.1:8111-24724 GCA_037721545.1 Chitinophagaceae bacterium | reverse complement strand
GAAAAAGCATAATTCAGAATATTGAACAAATAGACCGTGGTTATCAGAATATCGATGAAAGATTAAATAATTTAGGTGCTGAAATTAAACGGGTCAATTAGTCATCAAGTAAATGGTTAATGGGAAACATGAGTGCAAAGCTTATGGCATTGCCATAATAACTAATTTATAAATAGAAATGCGAAAATACAATAGCCTGGCATGAAGAAAGAATACCAAAAAATGATTGTTATAACTGCACCTTCAGGGGCAGGTAAAACATCAATAACCCGACATTTGATGAAAGTATTTCCGCAGCTTTCGTTTTCAATTTCTGCAGCCACCAGGCAGCCCCGATCTAACGAAAAAAATGGTGTCGACTATCATTTTATTTCCGTTGAAGACTTTCAACAAAAAATTTTAAATGAAGAATTTGTGGAATGGGAAATGGTTTATGAAGGGAAATATTACGGCACTTTAAAATCAGAATTAAAAAGAATATGGAATAGCGATGAAATTCCTGTACTTGATATAGATGTACAGGGCGCTATTCATGTGCATAAAGAGTATCCTGTAAACTCTTTTTTTATTTTTATCAAGCCACCATCTATTGAAGAATTAAAAAAACGGCTGGAAAGCAGGGGTTCTGAAAGTAAAGAGTCTTTGGAAACCCGGATTAACAAAGCAGCGTATGAACTTTCATTTGTCCACCAGTTTGAGAATGTAATTGAAAATAAAGATTTTGATATCGCTTGTGCCGAAGCGGAAAAAATGGTAAAAACGTTCCTTAAGAAATAATATTATTCACATCACTTTTCATTTATATATTTTTGTTACATGGATTGGACGGCTGTTATAGCGATTGTACTTTCTTTAATCTTAATTGGTTTTTTTGCAGGTATAGAAATAGCCTTTGTTTCAGTAAGTAAATTATCAGTAGAGCTTAAAAAAAAACAAGGCACCTATGTTGGCAGGGTATGGGCAACATATATGGAAAAACCTGCTCGGTTTATAGGCACCACGTTAATTGCTCTTAATATTTTATTGGTTGTTTACGGATTGCTTTGGAGCGATATTCTTGTAGGTTTTTGGAAATTTTTGGGCATTAATAATCCCTATATACATCTTGCTGCAGAAACCCTGCTGGCTACATTCATATTGCTCTTTTTTGAGTTTATATTCAAAGCTTTTTTTCGTGCAAAAGGAGATGTGATTATTGGAAGCAGTTTCATCACTTTTATTGTACAATTTTTTTATTCCCTGTTTGCATGGATAGCTTCCATTTTTGTAAACATGGCAGAATGGATTCTAAAATATATATTCAATGTAAAGATCCATGCTAAAAAAGAAGTGTTTACAAAAATTGACCTGGAAAATTTTATTCAACAAAGCAAGGATAGAGATCCGGATGATAATGGAGAATTAAACAATGAATTATTTGAAAATGTTTTATCCCTTTCAGATATTAAAATGCGGACTTGCCTGATACCAAGAAAAGAAATTGAAGCACTGAACATAAATGCATCTCTTGAAACTGTAAAGGAGCGTTTTATAGAGACTAAACTTTCCAAACTTGTTGTTTTTGAAGGTAATATCGATAATATCCAAGGTTATATTCATCAGCTGGATATGTTTAAAAACCCTGAAAGCCTCCGTTCAATACTGTTGCCAATACCAACAATACCTGAAAGCATGAATGCAACTGATCTTATAAATAAATTCAGCAAAGAGCGAAAAAGTATTGCCTGGGTAATTGATGAATTTGGAGGTACTGCCGGTATTGTAACTATGGAAGATCTTCTGGAAGAGATTTTTGGAGAAATTAAAGATGAATATGATACTGAGGAATTTGTAGATAAACAAATTTCTGCAGAGGAGTATATTTTTAGCGGGAGGCTGGAACTGGATTATATCACAGATAAGTACAAATTGCGTTTCAGGCATAATGAAGAAACAGGAACGCTATCAGGATATATTATAAGCGAGCATGAAGAAATTCCCAAGCAAAAAGACCGGATCATAATTGATGATTATGAATTTGATATTTTAAATGTTAGTGAAACAAGAATTGAAACGGTAAAAATAAGAGTGCTTAAATAAGTCAATGCTTTATAAGTCAATACAATCTTTCAATGACCTAATTACGTATGACTAATGACTATGTGAAATGGTAATTGCAGTAGATATTAAAGGTTCAGAAACGTATCAAAATTTTATTCATGAAATCTTTAAACGAATAACTGCTCAACATCCGCAGCATACTTTCATTTTCATTTTTGATCAACCTTTTGATCTTTCCTTAGTTTTTTCAGAGAATGTAATTCCTATAATTGTTTCGAAAACAAAAACCTTTTTGTTATCACAATTAAGGGCTAATCATAAAATTTCTTCTCTTTTAAAACAGTATAAAGCAGTTGTTTATTTAACATCACGAATTTTATCACGTACCAAAGTTCCTCACTGCTTAATCGCCTTTGATAGCAGCCCAGATAAATCTTTAAAGAAAGCAAAGTTGATTATTGCAGATTCAGGGTTTTCTAAAAAAGGAATTACTGAAAAATATAAAATTAATCCTGACAAAATCTGCATCGTTTACAAGGGAGTTGAAGAAATATTTAAACCGTTATTATTCGAAGAAAAAGAAATAATAAAAGAACAATACAGTGAGGGAAACGAATACTTTCTGGTAACAGGAATCTTTCAATCAAAAAATAATTTACTGGATTTACTAAAAGCTTTTTCTGCTTTTAAAAAGATGCAGAAAAGTAATATGCAGTTAATAATTCTTATACGAACAGAAGTTGCTAAAGAGATTGTAGAAGCATTACGGCTGTTTAAATATAAAGGGGATGTAAAAATTTTAAGAAATATTGATAATAAAGAACTAGCCAGAATCACAGGTGCTGCTTATGCTTATATTTACGCGGTTGCAAAGGATGGATATTCGCAAATATTGGAAGCGATGAAATGTGATGTTCCTGTTATTGCCAGCAATCTTGGTGCAATACCTGAAGTTGCTTCGCAAGCCGCTTTATATGTTAACTCCAATGATCATAAGGATATTGCTGATAAAATGATGCTGATATATAAAGATGAAAAATTAAGGCAGCAATTAATTGAGAAAGGAAGAGTGCAGCTAAAGAAATATGCATGGGATATCACTGCTGACTCATTTTGGAAGTGCATTGAAAAAGCTTGCTGGTAATATTTATCTTTGCCAACTTATGAATCAATCTTCCATAAAAATAGATGTCCTTCTGGACCCTAATAAAGTACCACAACAAATTACCTGGAGTGCAAGTGACAGCAACAGTGATATGGCGCAAAAAGCAAAAGCAATGTGCATCGCTTTTTGGGATGGGGCAGATAAAACCGCTTTACGTATTGATCTTTGGACGAAAGAAATGATGGTAGATGAGATGGCAGATTTTTTTTACCAGATGTTCTCAAGTATGGCCGATACTTACAAAAGAGCTACAAAACAAGATGAACTTAGTGATGATATAAAAAAGTTTGCCAATGAGTTTTATAAAAAGTTTAGAGAATTGCAAGTAGAAAATAGCAAGTAGCAAGCACTGCAAATCATAATTAACAAGAATCATTAATTGTAAATTAAATATTGTATTATGGCTTTAGAAGAAAAAGTAATGACTAACCTTAAAGCTGCAATGTTGGCAAAGGACGAAAAATCTTTACGTTCGTTAAGAGCCATAAAGGCAGCAATAATTAATGCTAAAACCTCAGAAGGTGCAGGTGGTGTTTTAAAAGAGGAAGATGAAATTAAATTGCTTCAAAAGCTGGTAAAACAACGAAAAGATTCTTTGGAAATATTTGAAAAACAAAACAGGGAGGATCTTTCTATAAAAGAAAAAGAAGAAATTGAAATAATTGAAAAATTTCTTCCAAAACAAATATCGCCTGATGAATTGAAAGAATTAATTTCCGGTATAATAAAAGAAACCGGAGCAACATCTGCAGCTGATATGGGAAAGGTAATAGGAGCTGCCAATAAACAATTGGCTGGTAAAGCAGATGGTAAAACAATTGCCGCAACTGTTAAAGATTTACTTACAAATGTTCCATAAAGCATGGGTTAATAAGCCCAGTTGTCAATAAAATCATTCATCGTACTTCTTAGATTGCATAAAGCACATGATTATAGATATCGCTTTTGTTATTGTAATGTTTATTGCCATATTCAAAGGATTTAGCAAAGGATTGATAATTGGTATTTTTTCAATGCTGGCTTTTATTATCGGGCTTGCAGCGGCATTAAAATTGTCTGTTGTTGTGGCTGAATATTTAAAAGATAGTGCAGGCTCATTTGCCAAATGGCTTCCCCTCATTTCTTTTATGTTGGTTTTTATTGCAGTAGTATTATTTGTAAAAATATTGGCAAGTCTTATAAAAAAAACTATTCGATTTGCGATGCTTGGCTGGCTTGATACCTTGGGCGGGATGGTGCTATATATAACGCTCTACACAATAATTTTTAGTATTTTTTTATTTTTTGCAGCCAAACTTTTCCTTATTCAACCCGCAACAATTCAGGATTCTAAACTTTATCCATACATTGCGCCGTGGGGTCCAAAAGTGATGGACAGTCTCGGAAGAATAGTTCCAATATTTAAAGATATGTTTACACAATTACAGGATTTCTTTGGAAATATTGCCAAAAGAACTACATGATAAATCTTCATCATCGTATTGATTTCTACACTTTTTCGCATAGAAACTATTATTTTTAGGATACATTACTTATTGCTCTTGATAAAAATGAGTTACGAAATAAAAAAAGCAGGCAAGTTTAAATATATTGAAGAGGGAAACGGAGAGCCTCTTGTGCTGCTGCATGGGCTGTTTGGAGCATTAAGTAATTTCAAAGACCTTATTGAGCATTTTAAGCAAACAAATAAAGTAGTTGTGCCAATGCTTCCCCTTTTTGAGCTTGACCTTCTACATACATCTGTGGGCGGCTTACAAAAATTTGTGCATAAGTTTCTTGAAGCAAGGGACTATAATAATATTCATTTGCTCGGTAATTCTCTTGGAGGTCATGTAGCGCTGATTTATACATTAAAACATCCTCAAAGGATAAAATCCTTAATACTTACGGGAAGCTCCGGTTTGTTCGAGAACGGAATGGGTGATAGTTACCCCAAGCGTGGTGATAAAGAATACATCCGTAAAAAAACACAGTTAACTTTTTATGATCCGGCGATGGCCACTGAAGAGTTGGTGAATGAATGTTTTGAGATAACCAATAACAGGATCAAGGTGATTAAAATAATTGCCTTGGCAAAATCTGCTATCAGAAATAATTTAGGCGAAGAACTTAACCAGATAAAGCAGCCCACTTGTTTGATATGGGGGAATAACGATACCATTACCCCACCATTTGTTGCAAAAGAGTTTAATAAATTAATACCGAACAGCGAAGTGCATTTTATTGATAAATGCGGTCATGCGCCCATGATGGAGGTTCCTGAAGAATTTAACAGGGTATTGGATGGTTTTTTGGCAAAATTAAAGTCACCTGTTGCAACAGTTCTTTAATTTTTACTGTCTTTCTATAAAACAATCACCAAATAATTTCGTTTAAATAAATAAAACATCAATTTAATAGTTAATGTTAGCGATAGAATTAAATAATAATATAATTCCAAGGCTCCAATTGGAAGATACTGTGGGCAAAGCATTGCAATTAATAAATGATTTTAAAGTATCCCACCTTCCGGTAGTTTCAGAAGAAAAATATCTTGGGTTGATAAGTGAAGATGACCTCTTGGATGCAGAAAATAAAACCATGCATATCCAATCTCTGCAGGATGATTTTATTGATATATCTATAAAAGAAAATGAACATTTTTTGCAGGCGGTTAATATTAGTAATCAATACCAAACATCTGTAGTACCCGTAGTTAATGAAGAAAAGGAATTTCTGGGAAGTATCAGCGGCCAAAATTTACTTAGAACGTTGGGTAATTTTTCAGGGGCTACAGAAATAGGAGGTATTATCGTTTTTGAAATGGAACGGAGCCAGTTTATTATTTCTGAAATAAGCAGGATTGTTGAGAGCAATGAGGCAACCATTCTGCATTTAAATACTACAGTTCAACCCGAAACAGGTTTGCTTATTGTAACAATACACATAAACAAAAAAGAGCTTTCTATGATTGTAGCTGCATTTGAGCGGTATGAATATGATGTGTTATATTATTTTGGAGAAGAAAAATTTGAAAACGAAATTCATAGTAATTACCGCCATCTCATGAATTATCTCGATATCTGAAAACCTGGCCTTCTCTCCCTGAAATAAATTAAATTTACAAAGCACCTCGGAATTTCCTTAAATGAAAGTAGCCGAAAAATTAACCTTGAAATCACACCTTTGAATATTTTGCATAAATTTTTTATAGTGCTGGCATTATCCTGTGTTATTAACCAGGCATCCGCACAAAAAAATGCAGTTGAAAATGCAGAATCTTCCTTAGATCAGTTAACTACGAATGATTCAATTTCCAGGTTACATCTGAGAAAAATTATTATCAATGGTAACAGAAAGACTAAAGATTATATCATCTTAAGGGAGATGCAGTTAAAGCCCGGAGATTCTATTCCGGTAATAAAATTGACTGAAGTTCTGGAAAAAGAAAGGCAACATATTTATAATACAACACTTTTTGTAGAGGTTTTGGTTGAGCCTTTAATTATTAGCGCTTTTGAATTTGATATTAGTATCACATTAAAAGAGCGATGGTATATTTTTCCTGTACCTGAGTTGCAGTTTGTTGATGGTACATTTAATGAATGGCTGATTAAATATAAAGGCGACTTGAATAGATTAAATTATGGCGTAAAATTTACGCATCGTAATTTGTCCGGCAGAAAAGATGAACTAAGGGTTCATCTGCTAAATGGTTACACAAAAACAGTGGCATTCCATTATAAAGCACCCTATTCAAACCCATCATTAACTAATGGCTTTTCTGTGGGCGGAGGTTATTATAAAAACCAGGAAATAATTTATAAAACCAGTTATGATAATGAAGTTGTCTTTTTTAAGCGCAACAATTTTGTAAGAAAGGCATGGGATATTAAATTAGGCTATAGCATTCGAAAAAGAATTAAAACAACTCATACTTTCCATCTCAATTACTCGCATGTAAACATTGATGATTCTATTATTTCTCCAATTTATAATAAAGCATATTTTAATAAATCCACTTCAAAAATAGGTTACGTTGATCTTTTTTATACGCTTAACTATATTGATGTAAATAATGTTTTATACCCACTTACAGGTTTCTCCGCAAGTGGTGCATTGGTCAAAAGAGGTCTTGGCTTTTCAGGAGGCATTAATATGTTTTCTATAGAAGCCGAAGCAAATAAATATTGGCACCTGGGTAAAAAATGGTATGCAAGTGCCCAACTTCAAGGCAATATTAAATTGCCCTTTAACCAACCTTTTATAAATCAACAGGCATTTGGTTATGGAAATACTTATGTGAGAGGCCTGGAATATAAAATAATCGATGGGGTGGCGTATGCAATATCTAAATTTAATCTTAAACGAGAAATTTTCAATTTTACGATTAATACCATTTTCAAAAAGTCGAAAACACTCAATAAAATCCCTTTCATTATTTATGCAAAAACCTTCGCAGATATGGGTTATAGTTATAACAGAGGAGAGTTTATTTCCAGATTAAATAATAAATTTTTAGGAAGCACAGGGGTAGGTGTTGATATAGTTACTATTTATGATTTGCAGATTAGGATAGAATACAGCCTAAACCAATTAGGCCAAAAGAGATTATTTTTACGTAATGAGAAAGGTTTTTAGCATTAAATTTAATCCCTCCTCTATAACTTTAACTTAATGCGGATAGCTATATATAGCAGGGGTTTAGAAGCCGAGCAGCAAAATGGCTTAAAGCTATTGTTAAGCGAATTAGCACTTTATAAAATTGAGCCCGTGATATTCCAGGATTTCTTCAACCAAATTTATTCTACCATAAATTGTGGCGATAAATATTCCACATTTAATTGCTCAGAAGATCTTGTTGAAGACATTGATTGCATAATTAGCCTTGGCGGAGATGGAACTTTACTGGATACCGTAACACTTGTTAGGGACACCGGTATTCCTGTACTTGGAATAAATTATGGGAGGCTGGGTTTTTTAGCAAGTATTGGTAAGGATGAGTTGCATACTGCTGTAGAAGCTTTGGTGAAGCGGACTTACATGCTTGATAAGCGAACTCTATTGCATCTTGATGCAAACATGCCATTGTTTGATAAAGTACCATATGCTTTAAATGAAATAACCATTCATAAAAAAGATACTTCACCCATGATAAAAATTCATACCTATCTAAATGGGGAATTTTTAAATACTTATTGGGCAGATGGTTTAATTGTTGCAACACCAACTGGCTCTACAGGTTACTCTTTAAGTTGTAATGGCCCTGTTATCTTTCCAGAATCTGCAAGCTTTGTAATTACACCGGTATCCCCTCATAACCTTAATATCAGGCCTATAATTGTACCCGATAATAACATAATCTCTTTCGAAATAGAAGGAAGAACAGACGGATTTCTTTGCACATTAGACAGCAGGAGAGAAATTGTAGATAAAGATGTTCAGCTCGCAGTTAAAAAAGAAGCATTTGGCATTAATCTTATCAGGCTTAATGAAAATAATTTTTTGCAAACACTCAGAAATAAACTTTCGTGGGGTTTGGATAAAAGGAACTGATTTAAGGTGAGATATAAGATGCAATTAATTGTAACGAATGGTAATTTGAGAGGTAAGAAAACAAAATTATTTTTCGCTTTTCAATATTACATTAGGCTTTTTATAATAAAACCTTATCTTTTTCGTTTATTTTGCATTCAATGAAAAACAGACTATACCTAATATTCGCCATACTAACTATTGTAAGTATAAATAATGTAAAAGCTCAATTCTCCGATGTGCAGGAAGGGCAATTTGGATTGACCCTGGGCGCTGCTCATTATTTTGGCGATCTAAATAACAGGGCAGCAGTAAACCGCCCAAAAATTGCAGTAGGAGGTTTTTTTCGAAAACAATTTGGTAATTACATTGGAGTACGCCTTGCCGCTCACTATGCGCAATTGGGCTATAGCGATATTTATAGTAAAAATGATTTTCAAAAAAGAAGAAATTTAAGTTTCAACACTAATATCTGGGAAATTGCTTTGCAGGGCGATTTCAATTTTTTCCAGTTTATTCCTGATCAGGCGGGCCATCTTTTTACCCCTTATATAACATTGGGAGTTGGGGTGTTTGGTTTTGATCCTTACGCTTTTTATCAACGGGAAAAAGTTTTTCTTCGCCCTTTAAATACAGAAGGTCAAACTTTTTATCAGGATAGAAAAGCTTATGGCACTACCGCAATTTGTTTCCCCATTGGTATAGGATTTAAATATAGCCTTAACCAAAATTTAAATTTATCTTTTGAAGTTGCCCATCGCTTCACCCGTACAGATTATTTAGATGATGTGAGCACTACCTACATTGGAATAGATAAATTCGCAAGTTCAACTGCAAAACCTTCACTAGCATCAATCTTGCAGGATCGTTCTTTTGAAACCGGCCCACCAATTGGTGTGGAGGGCCGCCAGCGTGGATTTAGCAAACAAAAAGATCAGTATGCAATCGCTGAAATTGGTATATCTTTTAATTTGACATCCTATAAATGCCCCCCGGTTAACCGCTGATATTTAGTAAGTATTTTGTTACCTTGCAGCAAGTCAGGCAAACGCCTGACTTAAATTTTTAAAGCTAGATGAGTTCAAAGGAAGACATTGATATCCAAAAATTGCCCCGCCATATTGCAATCATTATGGATGGCAATGGAAGATGGGCTAAGGATAAAGGAGAAGACAGGCTTTATGGACATTTTCATGGAGTAGAAAGTGTAAGAAATATTGTAGAAGGTTGTGCAGAATTAGGTGTTCAATATCTCACTTTATATGCTTTTAGCACCGAAAATTGGGACAGGCCCAAAGATGAAGTAACAGGATTGATGGAGTTACTTATTGAAACAATACGCCAAGAAGTACCAACCCTGAATAAAAATAATATAAGGCTTCACATAATAGGAAATTTTGAAATGTTACCTGCTGCTGCAAAGAAGGAACTTGATGAAGCAATAGGTGAAACAAAAAACAATACAGGGCTTAATTTGGTTATGGCATTAAGCTACAGCAGCAGATGGGAATTATCGGATGCGGTTAAAAGAATTGCAGTTGATGTAAAAAACAATTCTTTAGATCCAGCTGATATTACACAGGATACATTGCACCAATATTTAAGTACAGCCCAATTTCCTGATCCGGAATTAATGATAAGAACAAGCGGAGAATTCAGGATAAGTAACTTTTTGTTATATCAATTGGCTTATGCAGAATTGTATTTTACAGATACTTTATGGCCCGATTTCAGAAAAGAAAATTTATACAAAGCCATCTTGGATTACCAGCAAAGAGAACGCCGTTTCGGCAAAACAACTGAACAGATAAAAAACAATGCTGAACAGGTTTTGTAACGAATTTCGGTTAAACTATTTAACAAATCCTTTTAATTATTGCCAGTATCTTGCCCCCCTTATAAAATTGATTTTTGATGCCAAAACTTTACCGGATTTTTCTCTTCATTCTCACACTATTTTTTTTTAAAACCTCCGGCGCTCAAACCGTAAATGATACCATCCCTACATCGATAAATGTAGATCTTGAAAATATATTTAATTCCAAAACTCCCCAGCAATATATTATTGCTAATATAAAAGTTTCCGGCACACAATCTTTTGATGCTAATCTTATTGTATCAATTTCGGGCCTCGCTGTTGGCGACAAAGTAATGATACCCGGTACTGATGCTTTTAGCAAAGCGATAAATAATTTGTGGAAGCAGAATCTTATTTCGAACGTCGAAATTTATTTTACGAGACTTGTAGGTAATAGCCTGGATATAGAAATTAGTATTACGGAAAGGCCAAGGTTATCAAACTATAAATTTGTTGGAATTAAAAAAAGTGAAGCAGATGATCTTGTAACTAAAACGGGCCTTGTAAAAGGTAGAGTTGTCACTGAAAACATGAAGCTCTCAGCCGAAGATAATATTCGTAAATTTTTTGTAGATAAGGGTTATAGGAATATTGATATACAGATAACAGAAAGAAAAGATACAGCAGTTACAAATGCTGTTTTATTAACTTTTATTGTAAATAAAAATAACCGGGTACGTATAAATGAAATAAATTTTGCCGGTAATGACAATATCCAGGATAATAAGCTTAAAAAGCAAATGAAGGGTACCAAGGAAATGAGCAGGCTTACACTATTTCCTTCCTCTGATACAAACCCATACGGAGGAAAAAATGATAAGCTTGGTTTTAAGGATTATTTAAAACAAAATGGTTATTTATCCGTATCTAAAACAAAAGAACTTGTTGATCCATATTTCCGTTTTAAGTTACTTAGTTCTGCAAAATTTAATGATAAAAAATATGGCGAGGATAAGACCAAGATACTTGATTATTATAATTCGCTAGGTTTTAGGGATGCGGTTATTGTTGCTGATACACAGTATTACAATAATAAAGGAGATATGAATGTCGCTATTAAAATGCAGGAAGGCAGAAAATATTATTTTGGAAAAACCACATGGAGAGGAAACACCAAATATTCTGATTCATTATTGAGTGTTTTGCTCGGTATTCAAAAAGGTGAAACGTATAACGTTGAAACATTAAATAAAAGATTAGGTAAACAGGCATCACAGGATGGAGGGGATATACAAAGTCTATACATGGATGATGGGTATTTATTTTTTAGAATAGACCCAGTGGAAACTTCAGTTTATAATGATACAATTGATCATGAGATACGTATTGTAGAAGGGCCGCAGGCAACTATTGGCAATGTTACAATTAGTGGAAACGATAAAACAAAAGAATATGTAATTCGCCGGGAATTAAGAACCATACCTGGAGAAAAGTTTAGTCGTGCAGATATTATTCGTACGCAAAGAGAATTATCCCAGCTAGGTTTTTTTAATCCTGAAAAAATTAATCCTGGAGTTGTGCCTAATGCAGACAATGGAACCGTGGATATTAATTGGGGACTTGAAGAAAAATCTTCTGATCAGTTAGAACTCTCAGCAGGTTTTGGTGGCGGTATTGGGTTAACGGGAACGCTTGGAGTAACTTTTAATAACTTTTCTATAAATAATATTTTTAAGAAAACTGCATGGTCTCCATTACCCACTGGGGATGGACAAAAACTTAGCTTAAGGGTTCAGAGTAATGGTAAAGCTTTCCGTTCTTATAATTTTTCTTTTACAGAGCCATGGTTAGGTGGTAAGCGAAGAAATTCTTTTACCGTAAGTTATTATAATACTAAATATGCAAATGCCTACGATCCTCTTACAGGGCGCTACAACCAGGGTTTTGCAGATTCATCCTTTATAAAAACAACGGGTATTGGAATTTCTTTAGGAAAGCAATTAAAGTGGCCCGACGATTATTTCTCTCTGGTATACTCATTAAATTTTCAGAATTATAAATTAAAGAATTATAATATTTTTCCGGGACTTACTAATGGTAATTCAACCAATGTAAGTTTTAAAGTAACGCTGGCCCGTAGTTCGGCAGGTCCAAATCCTATCTTTCCAACGAGTGGATCTAATTTTAATGTGAGCATACAGTTAACGCCTCCTTATTCTTTATTCAGGGATATTGCTTTGTATAGTGATCCTGTTCAAAAATATAAATATGTAGAATTTCATAAAGAGCGTTTTAATGCCGAATGGTACGTGCCAATTGGTAAAGCCCACGGAGCTGAAAAAAACAAACAATTTGTTTTAAAGGCTGCCGCAAAATTTGGTTTTCTTGGTCGTTATAATAATCAGATTGAAACCTCTCCCTTTGAGCGTTTTCAGTTAGGTGATGCAGGCCTTAGCAATAATTTTGCTTTATTGGGTTATGATATTATTGCACATAGAGGTTATCCCGTGTATGATAATTCCGATCCAAAAATAAATCCTGATCAAAGTAGTGCTCGTGAATTTTTCCCCATTTTTAATAAGTATATACTTGAATTGAGATATCCATTCAGCACAAGTGCAAGCAGTACGATTTATGGACTTACCTTTTTTGAAGCTGCCAACGGATGGTTTAAATTCCAGGATTATAATCCATTTAAGCTTCGCCGCTCTGTTGGAGTTGGTATGAGATTCTTTTTACCAATGTTTGGTTTATTAGGGTTTGATTATGGTATTGGCTTGGATAGGTTTAGAGATGGTGGAACTATTAAAGGCGCAGCAAAATTTACATTCATGCTTGGGCAGGAACCCGAATAATTTTCACTTAACATGATAAAGAACCTGATTCTATCTTTTCTGTTTATTGGTGCAATATTCAACTCCAGTGCACAGCGTTATGCAGTCATCGATTCTAAATACATTTTGCAAAAACTGCCAGAGTATCGTTCTGCTCAACAAAGATTGGATCAGTTTAGTGAACAATGGCAGCAGGAGATTGATAAAAAATCAACAGACCTTGATAGGATGTTTAAAAACTTTGATGCTGAACAGGTGATGCTTAGTGATGAGTTAAAGAGAAAAAGGGAGGATGAATTATATAATAGAGAAAAGGAATTAAAAGATCTTCAGAAAAAAAGATATGGGTATGAAGGTGACATATTTAAAAAAAGGCAAGAACTTATCAAGCCTATTCAGGATAAGGTTTACAACGCCATACAAAGATTAGCAGTTGCAAAATCATATGATTTTATTCTGGATAAAAGTGAAGGTATAACCGTTATCTTTGCCGACCCAAAATTGGATAAGAGCGACGATGTGCTGAGAGAATTGGGTGTTAAATAATTGTAAAAGGGATATTCTCATGCAGCTTAACATAGCATTTTACACACTTTAAATAAATAATAATAACGACAATGAAAAAGTTTATTACCCTCGGATTAATTGCAATGGGAATTTTTGGCTTCGCAGTCACTTCTACAGCTCAGGTTAAAATCGGCTATATAAGTGCAGATGAAATTATTGTTTCTATGCCTGAAGCTGCAAAAGTAGATACACTTCTTAATCAGTATCAGCAATCATTATATCAAAATGCTCAAGACAAGCAAACTGCATTTAATGAAGCAGTGGCAAAATTCTACAAAGATTCTGCTACTATGAACCCAAGCTTAAAAGAAGTAAAAAGAACTGAACTTCAAAAGCAGGTTCAGGAACTTAGTGGTGCTGAACAACAAATTCAACAGTTATTCGAACAAAAAAGACAGGAGTTATCTTTACCGATACAAAGAAAATTGCAGACGGCCATACAAGCGGTAGCTAAAGAAAATGGTTATACGTATGTATTACCTAGAGAAGCTTTATTGGTTATGCCTCCAGCCGATGATCTGGCCTCTTTGGTTAGAAAAAAATTAGGTCTAAAGCAAGCTGCCACAATGGCGCCTAATACAACTCCGGTAAAAAAATAAATTATTATTCATAATAACTATTTACAAGCCGTTCCGCAATATGCGGGATGGCTTTTTTATTTTTGATAAATGAGTTCTACAAAACCTATTGGTATTTTTGATTCCGGTTATGGAGGATTAACTGTACTAAAAGAACTGGTAAGCAAACTGCCGGATTATGATTTTCTATATTTAGGGGATAATGCCCGTGCACCTTATGGTACCCGTAGCTTTAATGCAGTTTATGAATACACTTTACAATGTGTAACATGGTTTTTTAAACAGGAATGCCCCCTGGTAATCCTTGCCTGTAATACTGCCTCCGCAAAGGCGTTACGAACAATTCAACAAAAAGATTTAAATACAATAGGTCAGGGTAAAAGAGTATTAGGTGTTATCAGGCCAACGGCAGAAATTATCGGTAGCTTTACTAAAACGAATCATATAGGTATTTTAGGTACAAATGGTACAGTGCAGTCCCAATCTTATCCCATAGAAATAAATAAATTTTTTCCTGCCGTAAAAGTTTTTCAACAGGCTTGCCCTTTATGGGTACCGTTTGTAGAAAGCAATGAATTTGAAAATAGCGGAGCAGATTATTTTATAAAAAGAGATATTGATAATTTGATCAATCAATCTAAGGATATCGATACAATTTTACTGGCCTGCACTCATTATCCCGTATTACTCAAAAAGATTCAGAAATTTTCTCCTGATACAATAAATATCATCTCACAAGGAGAAATAATAGCAAACAGTTTAAAAGATTACCTGCACCGGCATCCTGAGATAGAAGAGAAATGCAGTAAAAATGGTAAGGTCGAACTTTTTACAACAGACACTGAAGCAGATTTTGACCTTCATAGTGAAGCATTTTTTGGAAAAGCTTTAAAATCTAAGCATTTAAAGCTGGAATAGGACAAAAATTCTTCAAATTCCAATCCTAAAAATTAAAATATATCCCTACCTTTGCTCCCCTTTCACAAAAATATCAGGAATGGTGTCCTGTTGTTGAACAATAATTCTTAATCTGTAAAGGAAAAATTTAATTAAATGCCCGGAAAAAAAAGAACATATCAGCCACATAAGAGACGTCGTAAAAGCGTACACGGTTTTCGTAAACGTATGGAAACCGCTAACGGACGTAAAGTCTTAGCCAGCAGAAGAAAAAAAGGAAGGCATAAGCTTTCAGTTTCTGATGAACATGTAGATAAAAAATAATTTCTTTTAGTATAAAGCATCAAAACATTTTTAGTCCTGCTAATCGCAGGACTTTTTTTATATTACTTATTTTTTTATTAATAGAAATAGCATGTTGAACAATTAAAAGATATTTGTAGAAAGAAATTATCATAGAACAGCGATTTACATTTAAAAAGCAAGAAAAGCTTAAAAGCCGCAAGCTTATAGAAGTTTTATTTAAGCATGGCGCTACATTTTCTAATTTCCCTTTTAGAGTATTATATATTTTGTTACCAAATAATATTGCTCCATTACAGGTAGGATTTGCTGTAAGCGGTAAACATTTCAAGAAAGCAGTGGATAGAAACAGGATTAAACGTTTGATGAGAGAGGCTTATCGTATGCAAAAAAATACTTTGACAGATAGTATAAAAAAGCAGGAAAAATTTATGGCAGCCTTTTTTATTTATACAGGTAATATAATTCCTGAATATGAAGATGTAGACGAAAAAATCAGGGGTGCTTTAAAACGGTTAAATAAAATTACTGATGAAGCCATTGCTCCAATTACTTAGTTTGCCATTTATCTTTTTGATAAGAGTATATCAGAAAATTATTTCGCCATGGTTAGGGCCATCCTGCCGTTTTACACCTACCTGTTCCCAATATGGCGTTGATGCTTTAAAAAAATATGGCGCTGTAAAAGGTTTGTGGCTTACAGTAAAAAGAATTGCAAGATGTAATCCATGGGGAGGCCATGGCCATGATCCAGTACCCTAAACCGCTAGCATAAAGGAGAAAAAAAAACCGCAATCGTAAAAACCATTGCGGGTTAAAAGAATATTCGTAAGTCCCTTTAGGGATTTAGGGTTTAAATCGCTCAGCCACCTTTTTCCAATTTACCACATTCCAAAATGCATTTAAATAATCAGGAC